>JBCCUY010000390.1:0-3082 GCA_039196145.1 Bacteroidota bacterium | reverse complement strand
TTTTTTGTGTTCTTTTTTTTGGGTGCTATTTTAATAGCTAACGCCCAACAAAGCCCTTTGAAACAACGTATAATAGACCACACTTTGTATTCTACTATTTTGGGAGAAGATAGGAAAGTCACTGTATTCTTGCCAAATGAATATCACAGCGAATATGCCAAGCAAGACAAATACTGTGTGGTCTATGTCTTGGATGGAGGTAAAAAGAAAACGATAGTAAAAGGGGTTTACGATTTTTTGGCCAATGGTCCCAAACCCACCATTCCAGATTTAATCATTGTCGCCGTACATCAAAAAAACCGGATGAAGGAATTGACACCCTCAACATCTCTGAAGTATCCCAATGGTGAAGCTGCTGTACAATACAAATCAAGTGGTGGTGGCAATCTATTTTATAATTTCTTGACTACCGAATTGAATGCCTTTATTGACAAATCCTATCGGACAAATGGTTATAATATCTTGGCAGGACATTCTTTTGGCGGTTTATTTTCTTTGGATGCACTTCTAACTAAAAATGGCGTTTTTAAAGGCTTTATCGCATCAGATCCCAGTTTATGGTGGAATGACAAAAACCTATACAAAAAATCGATGGATCTACTTGAAAGTAAGGATTTTGATAGGCATTCGCTTTTTCTGGCCATCGCCAATCAAGAGGGGACCCCGACCTTGCCCCATAGCAATATGCATCAGGAAACCATACACGATTTTGCAAAACTTCTTGACGCCACCAAACCTGATGGGCTCCGATATCGTCATAAATTTTATGAGGACAGAGATCATCTGTCCCTTTCAATGGAATCGTTGCAAGATGGCCTCTCTTTCTTGTTCGAGGGGTTTGCTTTTCGTTTTCGTGGACTTGACCTTACCAAAGAAAGTTTGACCGACAACTATAAAAAAGTATCGGAAAATACTGGTATTACCTTGGAACCAAGTATTGCAAGACTAATTCAGTATGGTGATCTGTTTTTGATCAAGAACGACCCTAAAAGGGCACTTCTCTTTTACGAATATGCCCTGAAAAGAATTCCCAAGGATGAAAAACTGCTTAAAAAAGTGTCAGAGGTAAAATCCAAGCTCAAATTAAATCCTTAGAAATCTATTTTAGAAGAACTTCCTCTTTTGTCGTTTTACTAAAAAACAACCTTCGTTAAGTTGTCGTATATTATCCGCCGGAATGCCTATCGGAACGTTTATGTTTCCGTCTTGAACTGGCCGATTCATCTTCGGCAAGTCCATTTTTCCAATAAGAATAAGCGTATAATTCGTCCAGGCGCCAATTCTTTTCTTTCCGTAAATATTGGCGTATTTGTTTTACACTATCGAACTCACAGGCCACATAACCAAATTTTGAGGTTTGGGGCATGCTGACTTTCCTTACCTCTTCAATTAATTTACTGCCTTTTTCAGGAAAGGGATTATGAAGCCATTTAAATTGGATAGCCGCTTTGCTATGTAAAATCTGTTCGTCTTCATATCCGTGAACTTCAATGATACAAATGCCATTGGCTGATGACGGTAAACTTTCTAGAATAATGCTGATTACAGGAATGGCAGTAGCATCGCCCACCAATAAATACCAATCTTTTTCAGGGTATAGTTCTTTGGGTTTGGACTTCATGGCAATACCAAGTTGTGAGCCCTTTTGGGCAGCATTGGCCCAACATGATGCCGGACCGTTTAAACCATGGTTTACAAAATCTATGACCAGTTCTTTTTTAGTTAAATCTATTGCCCTATGTGTGTAGGTGCGCATTATTGGTCTTAAATGCTCTGGAGGCAAAACCCACTCTTCTTTTTCAAAATCGTAACTGCGCATGTGTACGGTATCAACATTTTTAGGTGGGATAAAAATCTTGTTGTTATCCCCCAACGTAGCGTTTTTGAACAGTTCCACATTGCCTGTTAGGGTTATCCTTACGTAATGCGGAGTTATAAATTCTTTGGATTTTACCGTAAAAACATCTTGTATAATGGGTAGTTCCCTGTTGGTCATTGCTTTCCCATTAAAAGTTCTCTTTGACCTCGTTGACCATTATGCCAAAAGAAGTGGCACCATCACCTGAAAGATACCAAGCTTCGGGATCTAGATAAATGATTTTTCCATTTTTAAAAGCATTGGTTTGTTGAATCAGCACATTTTCAATAGCCTCCTTGTTTGTTGCGGTTTTGTTGACCACTGCACTTCTGTCAACTATAAAAAGATAATCTGGATTCACTTTTTGGATAAACTCGTTGGAAATCGCTTGGCCATGACGGGCCGTGTCCAAACCTTCCTGGGCTTCATTGAAGCCAAACAGGTTATGAATTATACCAAATCTTGATGCTTTTCCAAAGGCACTGAACTTGCCATTATTGTGCATAACGATTAATGCATTTTTATTCATGCCAGTCACTGTATCTTTCAATTGGACAACAGAAGATTTTATGCTGTTAAAAATAGTATTGGCCGCTTCTTTTTTATTGAAAATGGCACCAAATACCCCTAGGTTGTGTTGCAGGCTTTCCAACTCTTTGCCCTGTTCAGAGTCTAGGTATACCGTTGGTGCAATTTTACTGAGTTCATCATAATTTTTTAGCATTCTTGCGGATATGAAAATTACGTCAGGGGCCAATTCGCTTAATTTCTCGTAATCTACCTCAAAAATGGTTCCTAAATCGGCAATAGTATCGCTATCTTCATACTTGCTTAAATACTGTGGAACATGGCTTTTGGCCATCCCTACTACGGGTATGCCCAATTGGTCAAGGTTCTCCAATGCGGCATAGTCCAAGGCCACTACCTTTTTTGAATCTTTTGCTATGGCTACCTCACCAAGTTTATGCGTTAACGTAAGGAATTCCGTTGTTGTAGTTTTCGTTTCTTTTCCTGGTGAATTCGTTTGTTTGCAAGCTATTGCTACCACTATTAGAAAGGCCGTTAGCCCTATGCCTTTGGTGAAAGTATATGTTCTGTTTTTCATGATTTATTGATTAAAGTAATTGCAAAAAATTCTATTGTTGTTTTCAATAATTTCAAAATCTATATCAAAAATCTCCTTAAGCTTTTTGGGTTCTATTATATTTGATTGAATATCAAAAT
>JBCCUY010000389.1:0-3093 GCA_039196145.1 Bacteroidota bacterium | reverse complement strand
TGCGAAAATAGCTCAGTTGGTAGAGCATCACCTTGCCAAGGTGGAGGTCGCGGGTTCGAATCCCGTTTTTCGCTCGACTTCGACTCCGCTCAGTCACCAAGGGTGGAGTTTTTTTTTGAATGCAAGTCCAAAGGCTCGGGTGGTGGAATTGGTAGACACGTTGGACTTAAAATCCAATGGCCATTGTGGCCGTGCGGGTTCAAGTCCCGCCTCGAGTACACAAAACCCTGTTAATCAATTGATTTTCAGGGTTTTTTATTTTACTTTCTTCCATTCTTTGGTGTAAGCCCAAGGTTTACCCAAAGGATTCATTCAATCCCATAAGAAATGTAGTAACTTACCCTATCGTAAAACCAAAACGCAATGAAAACCAAACTTATATTGGCTATTGTCGGTGGCTTATTATGCCTGGCCAGTTGTCAAGTATCCGTATCGAATGAAAACTCGAAAAGTAAAAAAGGCATGGTAAAGGTTACCATCATGTACCCGAATGGAGATGGGAAAACCTTCGATATGGATTATTACTCCAACAAACATATGCCCATGGTAGCTAATTTATTGGGCGACTCCTTAAAACTGCTGGAAATCGATAAAGGTATGGGTGGTCGAACCCCGGATGACCCCATGCCCTATTTAGCTATCGGCTATTTATATTTCGATCAGCTTTCGGCCTACCAGAATTCTTTCGGGCCCCATGCCCAACAAATTGTTGGTGATATTCCAAATTATACCAATACCCAACCTATCATTCAAATTAGTGAAGTGCTTGAATGATACAGAAATTATGACCAAGTCCAATCCAATATTTGATGGTTTGCGCTTAAATTAAGAGTCTAAAGCCAAGTTAAAAACTTGGCTTTTTCTATGGTCTTTGGCCTAAATTTGCAGTTCATCATCGAAAAACCTAACACAACCCGCCATGAACTTCAATCGCTTGGATGGTATTGTTCCTTTTGATCTTGTTACCAAGATTTTTGAACTGATGGAACAGCGTAACTATCCCAAGAACCACCTGTTACATGAACAAGACACGGTTTGCAAGGAGATATTCCTAATTCAGGAGGGGCTGGCCAGAACATTCTTTTATAAGGATGGGAAGGATGTCACGGTCCACTTGGCCTCCGAAGGCGAAATTATCACCGCCGTGGATAGTATCATAAGTCTTAAGAAGAGTCGTTACCATGTAGAATTGCTGGAAGATAGTACCGTACTGTCCATTTCCTACGAAGCACTACAAGGGCTACTGTCCCAACACCCGGAATACGAGAAATACGTCCGTTTGGTACTTGAACGTATGTACACCGAAGGTGCGGACAGAATTGAACAATTTCTTTTCTTTTCGGCAAAAGAACGCTATGAAAACCTAGTGCGAACGCGTCCCCAAATTATACAACGTGTCAATTTGGGCCATATCGCCTCCTATTTGGGCATGACCCAAGAGACATTAAGCCGGATTAGAAAATCCATTTGATTTTTTGACAATTGTCAAAAGCCAACGGACATTAGCGCCCTAATTTTGCTTCAAAATCCTAAACCTATGAATTCAAAATTTGTAAAATTGTTTTTGCGCGTTTCCTTGGGAACTGCCTTTTTATCAGCTGTGGCCGACCGCTTTGGTTTTTGGCCCGAAGGCCTTTATGCCTGGGGAAATTGGGAGGTGTTCGTCCAAAGCACCCAAGCCATGAATCCTTGGTTTCCCGAAGCCATTATTCCGGTTGTTGCTTTCGTTGCCACAGCATTGGAGTTGGTATTTGCCCTATTTCTGCTTATTGGGTTTAAAACGGAGTTTTTCGCCAAACTTTCAGGTTATCTATTGTTGATATTTGCGTTGGCGATTACCTTTTCATCCAACATTAAAGGTTCCTTTGACTATTCCGTATTTACTGCCTCAGCTGCGGCTTTTGCACTAAGCTTGCTCAAGGATAAGTATCTTGAAATAGATAATCTTTTTATAGCAAAAGGCGAATCTGCATAATATTTGCTACAAGTCCTGAAACCATCCACGGAGTTTCACTTGGAATTGAAATAAATATATGCCTTGTCCTAATTGGGATAGGGCATTACTTTCCCTTTAACAGGATTTCCATCATGGCTATGGCCGATTGGGTCCCAATTTCGACTATTCTTTCTTTTGGGGTATGGTCACCAATTTCATAAGTAATACCTGTGGCATTTTGCCCATATAAAAACCAACCTTTTGATACGGGGCGCGTACTGTTCGAAGCTTTCTCATTCACTTTATAGTTGGGAATATCCCTTTCCAAAACCTCGAACCAATCTGAAATAAAATTGGGCAAACTTGTGCCCTCCCGAGTAACATTGGTGTAGAAGACATCCTCATAGGTTGAATGAAAATCCAATCCCAAGACTATATCTCCATCCACTTTTGAAGCTGCCAAGATATAAGAAACCACATTTCTGACTTCCTGTTGTTTATACTTGGCCCAATCCCGGTTTAGGTCCACACCATTGGCGTTATGTCTCCAGTGCCCCAGGTCCACACCATCCGGATTCATATTTGGAAATGCCAGGACACGGTACTTTTCCAAAAACTCATCTGTCAAATTCCCTTGACTTACCAAAGCTTCCATGAAATGTTGAAATGCAAAATATCCCGTTACTTCTGGAGGATGCTGTCTGGTCATCAAGACAACGATTGGTTTACCTACAGCCTCTCCCATTGAGATGTCTAACACGGGGAGATTTCTTCCCAAGGTGGATTGTCCGGCACTTTGCAACTTCACAAAGTCATGAGGTTCTACGATGCGGTTCATATACCAGTGCTCTACATCCTTGGAAGTGTTGATTTCTTGAGCTGCCACTATCTGAGGCTCGGTGCCCAGCCTCAATTGGAGAAAAGTGCCCTCATCTGTACTTATCACATTAGCAGCATCAATTATGCTCCATTTACCATCCTTTTTCAGCTTGGGTTCATAGCGATGTTCGAAACCGTCCGGATACTCAAATTTGAAATAAATGGTTTTTATGGTGTCTGACCCAGTCTCAAAAGCATAATAAGGACTCTTGTTGATTGGGGTATTTTCAGGATTGAACCGAAGTACAATGGTAGAGTCGTTAATTTGAGCTGCACCG
>JBCCUY010000388.1:0-3106 GCA_039196145.1 Bacteroidota bacterium | reverse complement strand
GGAATATCCCAATTTTTTACCCCAATCCAGGTTGGCTCTCCAAGTGGGACTTTCCAAGATAAAACCTGTTTTATGTTTTTTGGATAGGTCCAAATATTCCCTGTAGTAACTTTCAAGAACGCCTATTCGTTTTTCATCTTCCACTAGCGGAAAGGCCGCAAAGTGTTCGAGATCTATTTTATGATTGAAAATAAGGTCGGTTTCCAAACCGCCGTCTGTTAAAATGATATGATTTGTATTTTTCATGTTCTTGTTTTTTTCGGTATAAATTTCAATTTGGAGTTATATTCATCTACTCGTATGTTAGTATTTTGATTTTATGGTTTTCCCGATCCATTATAAACCATGTACCGTTGGCATCCCTAAAAAGACCAGAGGGATCGTTAAGCCCAGTGGCGTCCTCACCCCCATCCATATCTTCATTATCCATTTTCAATAAGGTTATTACCTGACCATCCTTTGTTATTTGTCTAATACTACCATTGGCTGTGTCCAATACGATTAGATTGCCATTGTTGTCCAA
This sequence comes from Bacteroidota bacterium, assembly GCA_039196145.1. Taxonomy (GTDB): domain Bacteria; phylum Bacteroidota; class Bacteroidia; order Flavobacteriales; family Flavobacteriaceae; genus Flagellimonas. The sequence continues at coordinate 2,583 of JBCCUY010000388.1, read as the reverse complement.
GGCAACATCCAAGGGCTCTGAAAAAGTGGCTTCAGTGGCATTCCCATCCGTACTGCCCTCTATTCCGTTTCCAGCAAGGGTGATAACCAATCCGTCAAAACCGACTTTTCGAATGCTATTGTTACCCGCATCAGCAACATACACCGAGTCATCTCCCAGGATTATTCCATGTGGAGCATTAAACTGGGAAAAGAAGCCTATTCCGTCAGTAAAGCCCCTATCTGAACCGACCAACAGTTGTACACGTCCGTTAGGATTAACCTTAAGTATTCTATTATTTCCCGTATCCCCAACATAAAGCGTTCCCGTTGGGTCCATGGCAATACCGTTGGGCCTAACCAAACTATCCTTAACCCCAATATCATTGGAAAATTTTTGTACTATGGTAACCACATCGCCTTCCGGGGTAATTTTGCGGATAGCGTTGTTGCCACTATCAGAGATATAGATGTTATCTTGGTTATCTATTGCTATTCTAGAGGGCCTGTTGAATATTGCGTCGGTACGAAAACCATCCTCCAGGGTGACCGTTGAATTTGGTTCATATACAATGCCTGCATAAGTGGTAACGTTTCCGTTTGCATCGATTTTACGAATCATATGGTTGCCACTATCAGTAATGTAAAGGTTCCCTTTACTATCTTGGGCCATATCAGTTGGGTTGATAAACTTGGCAGTTTCCAAGGTTCCATCCTCCAACCCAAAGGTGCTCCCAGCGTACGGTTTTACGACCAGGGTAAGTTCATAATCAAATTCAGGTCCCATCACCACTGTGCCATCTACAGCGATTTTAACAGGTCCGGTGGATGCACCTATAGGAACAGCAGTTATTATTTTTGTGTTTTCAATGGATTGAATCTCGGATTCTTTGTTGTTAAAAAACACTTGTACTTTATTAGGGTCATTACCAAAGTTGTTTCCCATAATGGTTACCAAGGTTTCCTTGGGACCTGCAAGAGGGTCAATACTTTCCAAGGTAACGGAAGGTCTATCCTGGATTTCGGGTTCCTCAATTGGACTTTCTTGAACTGGGCCAGGTGTTACGTCCAATGTATCGTCCTTCACACAGTTACTTAATACTAAAGCCAAGAAGGTGATAGCCGAAAAGTTTTTAATTGTTTTCATTTTGATTTCTGTTGCTACTTTTAATCCAAGGTGATTTTTCTAATTCGGTGGTTATAGGAGTCCGCCAGGTATAAAAGAGTGCCTTCTGGATTGACCACAATACCCTGTGGAGAATTAAATTGGCTGTCTGTGCCAATACCATCATTGTTCCCTTCATCACTACCTGCCAGGGTAATCACTTTGCCTTTTGGGGTGATTTTCTTGATTTTGTTGTTGGAGGTATCCGTTATGTACAGAGACCCTTGTGCATCTATGGCTATGCTTCTTGGGCTCGAAAATTCAGCTACCTCCTTAGGGCCTTCCATATCACCTTCTACATCCCCTGCATAGGTTGAAACGATACCATCCGGTGTTATTTTTCGAATTTTGTCATTTCCAGCATCCGCAACATAGACATTGTCTTGGTGATCAATGGCCAATCCCCTGGGGAGGTTGAATTTTACTGCTTCCCCGGTTCCATCCTCATCTCCATGATCTATGCTTCCAAAGGCCTGCACATAACCGTCTACATGACGCTTAAGAATCCGATGATTGTTATGGTCCACTACATAGCTGTTGCCTTTACTGTCCTTGACATAATCCAAGGGGGCTTTCATCTCGTCTGGTTCCCCTTTTTCATCTTGAAATTTGTGCATGGCGATGAACACGTTGCCGTTGATATCTATCTTCCTAATGGCGTCATTGGATGAATCCGCCACAAATAGGGCTCCCTCGCTGTCCATAAAAACTCCATAGGGCTGACAGAATTTAGCCGTCTCCAAGGTACCATTGATAAAGCTACATCCACCCCCTGCATGTTTGGTCACCACACCCTCTAGGGTCATTTTTCGTATGGCGCTGTTACCGCTGTCGGCTATATAGACCACGCCTTCTGCATCCATGGCCAAACCTCGGGGAGTATCAAATTGTGCTTCAGGTCCAACGCCGTCCGTATGACCTTCGCTACTTCCGGCCACAGTGGTTACCTCCGCAGTAAGTTCATAGTCAAATACCTCAGAATCGGACACAAAATCCCTAACTGTCAATTCAATTTCGCCTGAAAAAGTAGCGGGCAATACCTTAATTTGGATTTTATCGTCTTCCACGGAAACAACCGACATCTCCTTTTCATTGATGTGAACAGTAACGTCTGTTTCCGATGTCCCGAAATTTTTACCATAAAAGGTGACCAGGGTTCCTTTGGGTCCGTTCAAAGGACGGATGCTGTCCAAACTTGTCTGGACGGTTTCCCCTGGTCCCTCTTGCTCCGGGGTGGGTTCTATGATGGTTTCTTGATCCGAGCTGCAACTGCCGAATGTAAAAACCAGTATGAATGCTATTGATATGCTTTTAGTGATTTTCATGATTGTTGTTTTATTATTCCTGTGTTATTTTTCGAATTCGATTATTTGCAGTATCCGCTATATGTATTTCACCTTCGGGAGTGACAGCTAATCCATACGGATGTTTGAACTGGGC
>JBCCUY010000387.1:0-3137 GCA_039196145.1 Bacteroidota bacterium | reverse complement strand
TGGACAATACTACACTTCCTCCTTTACCTTTTTTATACTTTACGACTTCACCCACATTTACAAGATACGATTTATGGATTCTTGAAAATGCATAATCCTTCAGAGTATCTTCAAAATATTTCAGGGTCTTGCTGACCACAATTTTTTTGTGTTCCAAATAAATTTCCGTGTAGTTATCGTCTGCCTTGCAAAAATAAATATCACCCACTTCCAACACTTGAAATCCGTCTTGCTGTGGTATGGTAATCTTACCCTCCGTTTTGATTGGTTTAGCCTTGAGAACCTGACCTTCCAACGCATTTTCTTTTAGCTTGATGTCCTTCACATAGTCCACAGCCTTGATCAACTCATCAATATTTATGGGCTTCATTAGGTAATATGCCGCATGGTTGTTCAAGGCATCCATGGCATACTGGTTATAGGCCGTTACAAAAACCGTTTCAAACGAGCGGTCAGGAATTTTATCCAATAGATCGAAGGCATTTCCAAAGGGCATTTCCACATCCAAAAAAACCAAATCGGGTTTATGCTTGTTGATTAACTCAAGCCCTTCATCTATATTGGAAGCCTCACCCAAAAGTCTTACGCTTGGGCAGTACTTCGCCAAGTAATTCCTTAGTATTTCCCTACTATTGGCCTCGTCCTCCACAAGTATCGCCCTCAAATCCATTAATTCTTCTTTAATTTCAAGTTTACCAAGGTGCCCGTCTGGTCATTCGACAAATCCGAAACCGACACCTCTACCTTGTTTTTGTACATACTGTTCAAGATTTGAATCCGTCTCTTTATGTTGCCCATCCCCTTGGACTTCTGTTTCTTTTGGTTTGCAGTCTTTATAGCGGCAGATTTCTTTCTTCCAATACCGTTATCGGCAATAGTGATTTCGAGCATATCCTTTGTCAATTCCTGCACATTTATTTTTAAAAAACCCTTTTCCTCCTTGTACCTCAGTCCATGCCAAATTGCATTTTCAATATAAGGCTGTAGTAGCATCGGGGGTATTTGATAAGCCTCGATGTCGATTTTATCATCCACATCAATGGTAAAGTCGAATTTGTCGGAAAACCTAGAATGTTCCAATTTCACATACAGTTCCAGCAATTCCAATTCTTTGGCCAGAGGGATAAAATCCTCTTCGGAGTTTTCCAACACACTACGCATCAGTACTGAGAAATCGCTCAAAAACCGATTCGCGCTACGTTCATCACTTTTCGCAATGAAATTATTAACGGAATTCAGCGCATTAAAAATGAAATGTGGGTTCATTTGGGTGCGCAAGGACTTTAACGCCAAGAGGTTGTTGGCCAATTTCTGTTGCCTGCTGCTGCGATAGTACAAAAATGTGGTCAGCGCCATTAACGCCATTCCAAAAACCAAGGAATATATAATCCACTTTTGTCTTTTACTAGTCTCCGCAAACAACTGTTGCTCCGTTACCGCCAAGCTATATTTGCTCTGTGAAAGCTCCCGCTCCTGCTCTAAACTTGAAATTCGATTTTGCTTGGTGGCAATTTCACGATTGAACCTAGCGGCTCTGGAAATTTCCTGCTCCTTCCTAGCGTAAAGACTATCCACTACCGCCACATAATCTTGGTACGACTCAAGAGCCTTGGTAAAATCACCTTTGTATCTATACACTTCGGAAAGTCTTCTTGTAGCATCCTTTTGCACTACCAAATCATCCTCATTATCTGCCTCAACAATGCTCTTTTGCAAATAGGGAATGGCCTCATCCAATTTATCCTGTGCGATATAAGCCCTGCCAATCTTATAATTGATTTGTTGGGAGGTTATGGAATCTGGAAGGCCCGCCAATGCGCTATTATTATTTATAGTACTGCTCGGCAACTGTTGCAGCTCCACCAAACTTTGTTTGCGCAACTGTATCTCGTCATCATATCGATTTTCCTCATTGTAGAAATCCGCAACCTTTTCATTTTCTTGGATTAAACGTTCCGGGGCAACCTCCTTTGATAGGTTAAGCGAATTATTGAAAAAACCTTCCGCCTCTATAAACCGATTATCGCTGGCATAGGCATCTGCTATTTTTGAGTTTAGGTCTATCACCTTTGGGGAAATTTGGTTTTTCTTGGCAATTCGCAATCCTTCTTGATAAAACTCAAGTGCCAATTCTGTTTTGGACAACCCTTTGTTGGCATCTCCTAAGGCCTCGTACAGTTCTGTTCTTTGATAGGGCACCATTCCCTTCACTTCTTCCAAGGGTTTCAATATAGTCTCGGCCAAATCAAATTCACCATTTAAAATATATGCTTGTCCCAGCAACAATTCTGTTTTCGCCATCTTTCTTGCGACCAGGGCATCCTTAAAACTTGTTATCGCCAAATCGTACTGTTGATGGTAGAGGTAAATTTCCCCTAAGCTGGTTAAGGAATTGGACAACTCCGTTTTATTCCCCCGATTTCCCAGCTGCGCGATAGATTTGGCAATGAAGTCTATACTTTTTTCCAGATTCGACTTTTTGTAGTGGTTGGCCGAATCCAAAAAACGCTGGTGACCCAGCGTAGTTCTTGAACCCGCCGCGGTCTTCTTTTCCCTTTTTGAACTTCGAGAGGAGGTATATCCCTCAACCTGTACTGAAATATCCTCATCTGAGGTAATTCTATGTTGGACCGTTTCAAAATCAGGACTCTCAAATAGCAACATGTCCCCTACCGAAGCCCTTATTGAAAACTCTCCCAATCCGTTTGTTGTGGTATAGTACCCTGTATCCGTAGAAACCGAAACCCCCGAGATGGGCATGAAATTCTCCTTCCCCTTTACCGTTCCATTGATTTCAAGCAATGGACGTCCACTTCGCTCTTGGGAGAACCCAAATAGACTTGTGATGAGCAGGAAGACCAATATGTATTTTCGATTCAACATTTTATGGCAATACAATGGTAAACTTACTTCATCTAGGGCGGTTTAAAAAATGGCTTTGCACCATATAAGCTTAAAAAACCGGACTATTTACCCTCTTTGCAAAACCATTTGGACCATTCACTCACTGAATGGGCGTGTTGCCTCATTCTCGATTTTTATCCAAAAAAGTTGGTGCTAGTTTTAGCCTAAAATCAGAAAATATTGAATCATGAAAAATTTAAAACATCTATTAGGTATAACACTTTTTACCATAG
>JBCCUY010000386.1:0-3139 GCA_039196145.1 Bacteroidota bacterium | reverse complement strand
CAGGTTTCCCTTTGCTGCGCATGTCTGCAAGACATACTTGCAAGAACTCCCATCCTTAAAACTGACTTCAGACTTGTCCCACTGGTGCTGTGTGGCAGAAACCCTCTTGGAGAACCAGCAAGAGGCTGTGGATTTGGCCATAAAACATACGTATCACATACACGCAAGGGTGGGGTCCACCCAAAGTCCACAGGTGATTGACCCAAGGGTTGATGCCTATAAAGAAGAATTATCCCAATTTAAGAACTGGTGGAAAGCCATGCTGAATAATGCTCAAGCGGCTGGAAGACCTTATATCACAATAGCTCCCGAATACGGCCCACTACCGTATGCCTTGCAACACCCACAAACAGGTGATTTGTTGGGAGAACAATGGGAAATCAACCAGTTTATCCGAAAGGAAATCGAAGCTTTATGGGACTAGTTATGGCTCCAATTGTTGGGGTCGTTACTATCGTTGGGTGAAAGGCCTAAAATATCACCTTGGGTGTTCACACCTAAACCAACAACACTTCGGTTGACGTAATTGAAATAGCTCACCACCTGATTGACTTCCAGGATTTCACCTTCGGTGAAGCCTACTTCCCTCAAGGCCTCAATATCCTGTTGGATCATATCAGCATGGTTTAACGTAAGTTTTTTGGCGTATTTACTTCCCGCATAGAATTTAGTGGAGAAAAAATCTGACAATTTATCTTTCAACACTACTGTTTTGAAGGTATCTGCTCTGGAATCATCATCCAATAATCTTTTGAAACCCTCAAAATGGTGCAAAAAACAGTATTCACATTGGTTGAGATGGCTTACGTAGGTACCCAGGGCTTCCAAATACCATTTGGGCAAGGTATTGTTGGAGTTGTGTAATACATTCTTGTAGAGGGCCATATGTCCCACCAGTGTATGTGGGCGTAAGCTGTGAATCAACAAGACGTTGTCTACATTGTTGTTGGGTCCGTTTACACGATCATAGATTCTTTTGAGTTCTTTATCGGCTTCCTCATAGCCAATGATCTTTATCCAGCTCATTAATACATTGTATTTGGGTTGGCGGAATGTTCCGGGATTTGTTGGATGGCGTCCCAATGCTCGCAGATTTTTCCGTTTTCATCAAACCTAAAGAAGTCCATGGTTACATATTGGTCGTTACCTGGCCAGGTCTGGTAGGTATGCAGGGCTACTAAATTGCCTTCAGCAATACAGCGTACAAATTCAATGGACTTTTCAGGGTACTCTTTTTGCATCCGCTCAAAATAGCTGACAAACCCCTGTGTCCCATCTGCCACATCCGGGTTGTGCTGAATGTACTCTTTTCCAACATATTGCTTAATAGCCCCAGTTGGGTCACCTAAATAGGCTGTTTTGTAAAAGGCAATGGCGTTTTGTTTGTTTTGTTCTAAGTCCATATCAATATGTTTTTAAAATCGTCAGTTCGAGTAGGTTTTCTATAGCAAACCGTATCGAGAACGGCGGGCCTGGTAACTATAATTCTTGTTTTCGATACTATTTTTTCAGTTGTAAACTAAAAAAATCACTCAAACTGACGAATTTTAATCGAAACTGCTCGAATTGACAGGATTTGTTTCAAGAATCGCATCTTATAAAACATGCTTAACGTCCGACCAACTGATCAGTTGAATGTCATTTCTGGCTATTTGGTTCTTCGCAAAATCACTGGTAAAGAAATCAAAATCAATTTGGCGCCATTCCGATCCAAAATTGGGATGGTTCACCGTAACTCCCTTCATTTCCTGCTCATCGAACGCGGTATGGATCAACACCACATTAAAACCCTCCACTAACTCATCAAACACCGCGGCGTAGTAGTCCCACAACTGCCCTTTTTCGAAATACGAAATTTCCCCGAGGTGTACCTTGTCCACCAATAAATCGGTAGTTTGGATGAGCCCATCGGAATCCAGCCCCACCATATCTATTAATTCTGTACTTAACTGCACAGGAAGCCCATACTGCTGGCCCAACTCCTTATAGATTTGGAACAAATCCGGTCTGCTTCCTGCACAGTACATATGCGCGTCCAGATGCGAAGGGGAGAGGCCATAGGCAAGGATTCTTTCAATTTGGGCGGTAAACTCTTTGCGCACATGTTCAGCTGTGACGTGTTCTCGAACCAAATCCCGGTTTCTATAGAAATGTCCATTGGAATCCACTAACGATGGAACTTCAGAAACAGGTAGTACTGGTCCAAACTTGTAGTTTTCCCATTCGCAGGTTAACGTAAGGTGTACCCCATAATCATATTTTGGGTTAGCCTTGGTCCATTGTGCCATTTCATGAAACCAGGGGCAGGGCACCATAATGCTGTAGGAATTGACAATGCCCTTTTGGAGCGATTGCATAGTAGCTATATTCTCGGAATGGGAGAGTCCGGCATCATCCGCATGGATCATCAAAAGTTTGGTGTTGGCTGGATAGCCGAGTTTTTGGGCAAGATTCATTTTAGAATGGTCTATTTGAATTGAATAATGTAAAACTTACCCCTTTTCCACCAAACTCCCATCTGGATATTTTGCAAACCGACCTTTGTCAGCATCATGTACATTGTCCGGGTAGGGCCAGGGCCATCCACCAAACTGGGTCAGGCGGTATTCCTCCATGGCCTGTTGTATTTCCTCCTCGGTATTCATTACAAAAGGGCCGTACTTGGCCACGGGCTCATCTATAGGTTGCCCTTGTAGCATTAAAAAATGAGCTTTTTCAGAACCGATTTTGATGGTCACTTCTTGGAAAGGATCCAAAGCGATACCAAAGTTGGGATTCACTTTTCTATTCCCAATATAAATTTCCGAGCCTTCATAAAAATAGAGCGTTCGGGTAGCTAAAGAGCTTATTTTAGGTAAGGTGTATTCCGTTTCAGCCTCCACATGGATATTCCAAATGGCAACTTGGTGCTCATCTTTGGCCGCCCAAGAATTGGGGGCAGGGTCATTGGCCTGGGTGCCTTTGTAGTTTCCTGCAATAACCTTGATTTGTGCGTTTTCCTCCTCAATTACGGGAATGTCCTCGTGCCATAGCATCTTAAAATGGGGTTCCACAAATTTATCGGCCTTTGGGAGATTTAGCCAGATTTGGAACAACTCCAAGGGATTGTCCTTATCCGTATTGAGCAGGGGGAACATTT
>JBCCUY010000385.1:0-3160 GCA_039196145.1 Bacteroidota bacterium | reverse complement strand
CGGCCAAGTCGAACCGAAGTTTTCCCTTAATGTATCCTCTGGTATATCGATCATTACCCCTGATGATAAGTCGGTTTATAGTAAGACTATCCTTTGCTTCTATCCTTTTTTTATTGTGCTGGGGGGCATGGTGGCGATTCGCAACTTCCTGAAGCTCCTCCAACTTTTCCATGGCAGCCATTTCACCACTTACTACAATTTCCTCGCTACGGTCAAAATCAATAACGGAAAAATCATCGATGTTGGGCCTAATATAGATATCTGTTTCCCCAGCTTTTCGTTTCATATCCGCAACGGTCCGGTAATTATTGATTTGCAAGAGGATTTCAGTGGCCGAGGAAAGTGATTCCCTGGTGGACAAACCATGCTGCACATCCACACCAATAATAATATCAGCCCCCATCTCCCGGATCTCATCAATGGGATAGTTGTTTACCACTCCTCCATCAATAAGAATCTCCCCATCTATCTCAGATGGTTCAAACAGTGATGGGAATGTTCCACTAGCCATTATAGCCTCTGGCAAATATCCCCTATTCAATAACACCTCCTCACCGGTTTCCACGTTGGTTGCAACACATAAAAATGGTGTGGGCAATTGTTTAAAATCCTGAATGTCCTTCACATGAAAAAGCAACCGCACCAATTCGTTGTAAATATTTTGTCCGCCAGAAATAGCTTGGGGGAACGACACATTAAAATTGGTGAAGGGCAATCCGAGCGCATAACGTTCAGAGTCTTCCTTTTCATAAAATGTCTTGGCCCCTCTTGGCACATTATCTTGTATGAGCTCCGTAAAATTGGTCACCCTAAAAATGGAATCGAGTTCATGTCCCGAATATCCTGATGCATATAGGGCCCCAACAATGGCACCCATGCTGGTTCCTCCGATATAATCTATCTTAATGCCAGCTTCATCTATAACCTTCAATGCTCCAATATGGGCCAATCCCTTGGCCCCGCCACCACTAAGCACCAGCCCAATCTTTGGTTCCTCTTGAGCATTTGTATACTGCCCGGTCAACCAAAGACCGAAAAATGCAAAAACGAACCACAGTGTTTTTTTAATTTCCATTTCTGCTAGTGAAAGGTTTTATAGATTTTTTTTGCCTTCGCCATTCCCACGGTTTCCGCCAAAGTCTCAATACTTGCTTCTTTGACCCGTTTGACCGATTTGAAGCTTTTCAATAGTTGTTCCGCAGTTTTTTTTCCAATACCGTCAATATTCTCAAGCTCCGAATCTATGGCACCCTTGCTTCTTCTATTTCTATGGTGGGTGATACCAAATCGATGCGCTTCATTTCGCAATTGCTGGATGATCTTAAGACTTTCCGATTTTTTATCAAGATATAAAGGAATGGGATCATCCGGAAAATAGATTTCCTCCAGACGTTTTGCAATACCAATAATCGCAATCTTTCCTCGTAACCCCAAAACCTCAAGACTCTTTAAGGCCGAAGACAACTGGCCTTTTCCTCCATCGATCACAATAAGTTGCGGCAAAGGCTCATCTTCGTTCACCAATCTTTTGTACCTCCGGAACACCACCTCTTCCATGCTGGCAAAATCGTCGGGGCCTTCTACCGTTTTTATATTGAAATGGCGATATTCCTTTTTGGAAGGTTTCCCATTTTTAAAGACAACGCAGGCAGCAACGGGGTTACTCCCCTGAATGTTCGAATTATCAAAACACTCAATATGGGTGGGTTCTTCGGAAAGCCTTAAATCTGCCTTCATCTGTGCCATAATTCTTTTGGCGTGTCGGTCCGGATCGGTAATCTTGATCTGTTTAAACCTATCTTGTCTAAAGAATCGGGCATTCCGTTCGGAGAGTTCCAAAATCCTTTTTTTATCCCCAAGTTTGGGCAATGTCACTTTTATATTTTCTTCTACCAAAACCGGGAACGGAAGATAGATTTCCTTGGATTGGGAACTAAAGCGTTGTCTGATTTCCGTAATGGCGAGCTGCAGCAATTCCTCATCCGTTTCTTCCAACTTCTTTTTGATTTCCATGGTATGTGAACGCACGATGGAACCATGGGACAGTTGCAGGAAATTCACGTAGCCATGGGTTTTATCCGAAATGATGGAGAAAACATCAACATTGTTGATTTTTGGGTTTACCACGGTGGAACGGGCCTGATAGTTTTCCAAAATCTCAATCTTATCCTTAATGCGCTGGGCCTTTTCAAACTCCATTTGTGCGGCCAAATCTTTCATCTGGGATTTGAAGAACTGTAACGACCCTTTAAAATTTCCCTTGATAATCTGCCTTATGTTCTCAATCTGCCCGTGGTAATCCTCCTCGGTTTGAAAGCCTTCGCAAGGCCCAAGGCAATTGCCCAAATGATACTCCAGACACACTTTGTATTTCCCTGCAGCAATCTTTTCCTCGGAGAGGTCGTAGTTACAGGTTCTCAAAGGATACAGACTTTTCACCAAATCCAGCAAGGTTCTAACAGTCCTCATGCTAGTGTAGGGGCCGTAATATTCCGACCCGTCCTTGATCAATTTCCGCGTAGAAAACACTCTGGAAAATCGTTCCTTTTTGATACAAATCCAGGGATAGGATTTATCATCCTTAAGTAGGACATTGTAGCGAGGTAGCAGTTTTTTGATCAAATTGTTTTCCAACAAGAGTGCATCGGATTCCGTGGATACCACAATATGCTTCACAGAATCTATTTTCTTTACGAGAACCTTGGTCTTTCCATATTCCTGTTTTTTATTGAAATAAGAGGAAACTCTTTTCTTAAGATTTTTGGCTTTCCCAACATAAAGAATCTTTCCCTCAACGTCATAAAATTGATACACGCCGGGACTATTGGGCAGGGTACTGATCTGTACACTAATTGAAGATGATTTGGACATAAAACTTTCCAAAAAAGGCTCTGAAACAAAAGTAGGCCTAATAACGAGTGTTTTTTTGTTAAAATTGACTAAACCCAATTTTCTGTTGATCAAACAGCAAGATGAATTTAAGGATAAAACCTGTCGGTTCTAAAATTGAAATACTTCATTGCGATGCTCGTTGATCCATTTCGATTGCCCGTGGTAACCCATTATAAAGCCCAATAGTGAAAAACTGCTTTTTTGACCATACAAAATTTGTCTGAAAAAACCCTAAATGGGTGCAAATTGTTAAACCAATGCTAAAAAT
>JBCCUY010000384.1:0-3182 GCA_039196145.1 Bacteroidota bacterium | reverse complement strand
GTTTTGTTGAAAATGCTATGGTATTCAGTTTACTAACATTAATCTAAATACCATGAAGAAACTATTACTTTGTACCATTTTTTCCACCTTATGGGTCTCTGCCTGGTCTCAGTCCTGCAATTGCGATGTAACCCTAACAGGATTGTCCTCAACCACCCTTAATCTTGTGTGGGCATCAAATGTTAGTTACTCTCCAGGGGACACCATTTGTATACCAGCAGGAAACTACGCGGGAATCCGCTTTTACGATTTTGAGGGTACCGCCACAGATCCTGTTACCTTTAAAAATTGCGGAGGACAGGTCGTCCTAAATGAAACCGCGTATTCGGCCCTGGAATTTAAAAACAGCAAATATATTCACCTTACGGGAGCGGGAGATGCAGGTCATAACTACGGAATTAAGATAGCTGGGACGGGTTCCTGGGCCATGGGTGTTGTTCTCAGTGCTTTGACCACTGACGTGGAGGTAGACCATATTGAGGTGGCTACGGCAGGATTTGCAGGGCTTATGGCCAAAACAGACCCCGATTGTAATAACTCGGATACTTGGAGGGTCAATGGTTTTGTAATGAAAAACCTGAACATCCATCACAACTACATTCATAACACCCACGGAGAAGGGATATACATTGGCTTTACATTGGGTTACAAGTTGGACTCAGGCAGAAATTGTAGTGGAACCCAGGTCTATGGCCACTGGTTGGAGAATGTGGATATACACCATAATATAGTTGAGGATACTGGCTGGGATGCCATACAATTGAATTTGACCCATATTAATGGAAAAGTCAGGGACAATACCATTTATGATTATGGGAACAGAGGAAATTGGGGACAAGCTTTTGCTATGAGTCTTGGAGGAGGAACCTATGAGGTGTATAACAATTTTGTGGAGAATGGCCCCTTGGAAAAGGGATGGGGAATGCAAATCATTAATGGGGAAAGCGGGACCAAGGTGTATAATAACGTTTTTGTAAAGCCGAAAATGCATGGTGTTTTTCTTCATAACCGACATGAATTTGAAGATGTAAATGATGGGTATTATGTGGCCAACAATACCATTATAGAACCTGAAAGGGCCGGGGTGCATTATAATACCACTGTTTTACATCCTGTTGACCCTACCGACCTCCATCGAAACCAAAGTGAAGTGCCCTCCCATTTTGTAAATAATTTGGTGGTGGATCCCGGGTATGATTTTGAGGGCGGTAATACTTGGAAACAAAATCAGGAGAGCTATTTTGACTTTAACGAACGGGAAACACGTGATAGCCTGCTGACCAATATCCATTCAAACATAATGACGCGTCAGATAGATACCTTGGGCCTAACCGATGTATTGAACAATGATTTCAGCCCTGCATCATCAACTTCAGACGTTGTAGATGCCGGCCACAACGTTGCTTCTTGGGGAATTACCTTCGATATGGACAATGATTCTCGACCTTCGGGAACTGCTTTTGATATTGGAGCCTATGAATTCCAGTCGAGCGGAACAAGCTTGCAGGCCAGATTATCTGACGATTTGGAACTCTTTGATGTTCTGACAGAAAGACAACAACAGACTATATTTTACCCCAACCCAACATATTCCTCGTTTAGATTGGAAAATTCAGCTTATGAAGAAGTTGTCCTTCAGCTCATAGGACTTGATGGGAGGATACTTCAAAGTGTCCCTTACAAAATGGGGACTTCTTTTAGTGTAGAGGAATATACGGCAGGACTTTATTTTTTAAAGGTTATCAGCTTGGATAAAACCGAAACGCATCGACTTATCATTCGATAAAAAGGTAAGGCCCTCCATCAAAATTGACGGAGGGCCTTTATAGTTAGGTTGGTTATTACGTATTATACACGAGGCAAATCTCCCTCCCCCTTTAAGGGAAGGTTGGAGGTGCCCATAATATAACTATCCACATGATGGGCGGCTTGCCTTCCTTCGGAAATGGCCCATACTATCAAGGATTGTCCCCTTCTCTGATCTCCCGCAACAAAGACACCCGGAACATTGGTCATGTAATCCATGGCGGATGCGTTAATGTTGGTTCTAGCATCCATTTCTAGGCCAAGTTGATCGGCTATGGTAGTTTCTGAGCCTGTGAACCCCAAGGCTAGTAGTGCCAAATCGCATTTCCATTCCTTTTCGGTTCCTTCAACTTCTTTCAAAACTGGGCGTTTCCCAGGGACTTTCTCCCAAACTACCTCAGCGGTTACCAAGCTTTTCAGCTGACCTTGTTCGTCTCCAACAAATTTTTTGGTTGAAATGCTAAAAACCCTTTCTGCCCCTTCTTTGTGCGAGGAACTTGTCCTTAAACGCATGGGCCAAAATGGCCAGGGCTGTCCTTCCGGACGTTCTGGAGTGGATTTTGGCATAATTTCAAAATTGGTCACCGAAACCGCCCCGTGACGTATAGAGGTTCCAATACAGTCCGAACCAGTATCTCCACCCCCAATAACAATTACATGCTTTCCTTTGGCATTGAGTTCCTCTCCTTCAAATGGAAGCCCATCCACTTTTCTATTGTTTTGTGGAAGAAAATCCATGGCTTGTACCACACCATTTAAATCCGCGCCGGGTATAGGGAGTTTTCGTCTTACGGTAGCGCCTCCGCATAGCACAATGGCATCAAATTGATTTTGAAGCTCATCGGCTTTCACATCAACACCTACATGGACTCCAGTTTTAAAAATGATACCTTCTTTTTCCATGATTTCAAGGCGTCTGTCAATAACATTTTTCTCCATTTTAAAATCGGGAATACCATAACGTAACAGGCCGCCTACTTTTTCATCTCGCTCAAATACTGTAACCAAGTGTCCAACCCTATTTAGCTGTTGGGCTGCGGCAAGTCCGGCAGGTCCGGAACCAATGACCGCTATTGCTTTGCCCGTTCTTGTGGTTGGGGGTTCAGGAATGATCCATCCATTCTTGAAGGCAGTTTCCACGATGTTTTTCTCAATATTTTCGATGGAAACGGGGTCTTCATTGATTCCCAGTACGCAAGCTTCCTCGCAAGGTGCCGGACACAATCTTCCAGTAAATTCGGGAAAATTATTGGTGGAATGTAGAATTTTGGTCGCCTTCTCCCACTTTCCTTGATAGACCGCATCGTTGAAGTCAGGAATTAAATTCCCCAAAGGGCATCCACTATGGCAAAATGGTATACCACAATCCATGCACC
>JBCCUY010000383.1:0-3187 GCA_039196145.1 Bacteroidota bacterium | reverse complement strand
GAAAGGTTCTATGTTATCGACACCAAAATTACTGACATCGATATGTTTTCTTCGCTGAAAACGGTTCGTGGAGTCCTAGCCCTAGCTTCCAATTCGGAACTTGAGCATATTGATGGCCTGTCCTCCTTGGAGGAAATAACATATGGGAATCTTGAAATAGGAAGTAACCCAAAAATCACAAATTTGGACGGCTTGGAAAACTTGCAGACCATCGGCGCCACTTTGAGTATTGGGAACAATACGCTGCTTTCGGATTTTTGTGGCCTCCGTAATGCAATGCAAGGTTTTGTGCCCTCTGCCATTTACTTTATTGTGAACAATCAGTACAACCCTACCATAGAACAAATAGCCAATGGACAATGTAAACCTTAGGAAAGGATTCAGTACTTTTTTAGTCGTATTTACCTTATTTTTTTCTTGTTCCGAATCTGGAAACGAAGAACCGGTAAGTGAAAGAAACCAGTCACCTTCCAATTTCTCGGTCACTGTTTTGAATGTACAACGGGAGTCTGCCGATTTAAACTGGACTAAAGCAACCGACCCAGAAGGGAGTACAGTTTTCTATGACCTGTTCCTTAATGACGAAAAGGTTTTGGACAATACGCAGGAGTTGAGCTATAGCTTTTCCAATCTTGATGAAGCAAGCGAATATAATGGAAAGGTAGTGGCCTCAGATCCCGAAGGCAATGAGGTTGCCCAGAGTTTTTCTTTTACCACCTTGGAAAACGGTGTTCCTTCCGCTTTTTTTGTACAGGTAGACCGGGGCAACCATACTTACACTAGGGCCAGATGGTCGGAATCAACGGACCCGGAAGGCTCCGAGGTGGTATATAAAGTTACCCTCAATGATGATATCCTCGTGGAAGATCATAGAAATTTGGAATTTCTTTTACCCGAGTTAAAGGGGTTAACAGAATACTACATAGTTGTAACTGCAATTGATGAAGATGGAAATTCAACCACCTCGGAACTGAATTGGACCACTCAGGAAAAAGTGTTTGACAGTGATGTCAATTTTCAGAATCAAATGGAATTGGACGAGTTCGGCGAAAAAGGATACAACCGTATTGAAGGTGATGTATATATAGGTTCCAACCTTAACCTAACCGATATTACGGATTTAACCCCCTTATCTTCAATATCCTATATCAGAGGAAATCTTACAGTAACCAGAACGGGCTGCCAAAACCTGGATGGACTGGAAAATGTCAATGATCACTGGATTTTTACGGAAATAAAAATTGTTGACAATCAGGAACTCCTCAATATTGACGGACTTAGTGGGTTTGTCAACCCTTATTACATCTATATTAATTTCAATAACAAATTGCAAAATATAGAGGGCCTGTCCAACGTGACAGGGACCACAAAAGAGTGTACCATTTCCAGCAACGATATGTTAATGGATGTTGGAGGTTTACGAAACCTTAGAAATACACCAAAGGTGGAAATAGCACATAATGACAGGATTGCCGACTTAAGTGGTCTTGAGAGTTTGATAAACGTGAGTCAGGGAGTTTATATTTTTCAGAATGAACAATTGGAATCGGCCAAAGGTCTTAATAATTTAAAATCAGGAGGCTTCGTGATTTTTGACCGAAACCCCAATTTAAAGTCGGTAAGCGATTTAAAAAATCTGGAGTCCGTACAATCTTTTGAAATAATACAAAGTCCCCTCTTACAAAGTCTTGATGGTCTGGAAAACCTCAAAGAGGT
Source organism: Bacteroidota bacterium (assembly GCA_039196145.1). Taxonomy (GTDB): domain Bacteria; phylum Bacteroidota; class Bacteroidia; order Flavobacteriales; family Flavobacteriaceae; genus Flagellimonas. Next base: position 1,471 of record JBCCUY010000383.1, on the reverse strand, counting down.
TACAAATGCCCTGCGTCTTAGCGGAAACAAAGCTCTGATATCCTTAGAGGGGATAGAGGGAGTAGAATTCAAAAATAACAGTAGAAATTATTATCATTTTGCCATTGTGGACAGCCCCCTTGTTACGGATTTAGATCCACTTGCAAATTACAGTATCCCTTCCGGGAACATTAATATTAGAGAAAACACCAGTTTGACGGATTTGTGCGGGATTACACGCCTTGCTAACGATTTCAACGATGAAATAAATGATAATTTGTCGATTAGGGACAACGCCTATAACCCAAGCCTACAAGATCTTATAGATGGTAATTGTTCGCAATAATATCAGGGTTCACTTTTCATTTTGCTCTTAAAACCTACACAAGGTAGGTCGTTGCGCTTGCACTCCAAAAGAAGGTGTTGGAATCTAAGCCGATTACCTATGGTATGGTAATAATCCATGGTTATTCCGGCACGTTGATGGTCCAATCGAAGTCTTCAACCAATTGGTTCAGTAACGGAATCTGACGGTCTAAAATAACGGCTAGGTCATTGAAGATAATAAGTCCGTTTGTTTTAGGGTTGTTATCCTGCCCTTGAAAAACTGCATCCAGCAAAGCGGCCTCATTCAAAAACCTCGAATTTGTCAAATCAATATGGGTAAGGTTATCCCAACTTTCTGGGGCAGCCACCTGCTTTAAATGCACGGATGACAAATTCAAAAACTCCAATTGGGTTTGTTCAACAAGATCTAATTCCTCGATGTAGTTGGCATAAAGGTTCAAAGCCTTAATTTTTGGATTGGTCGATAGGTCCAGCTGGGTAAGGCTGTTGTTGGTGATATACAGATTCTCCAGGTCCACATTTGCACTTAAATCTATTTCCTCCAGTTCGTTGAGCTGGAGTACCAATGTAGTCAGTTTTGGGTTTTGAGACACGTTCAATGAGCTCATTTTATGCCCCCGGATAGTAATATGGTACAGTTCTGGGTACAAGGTCAAGTCCAAGTCTTCAATAACTCCGGTGACTCCCAGGAATCTTAGGTTGGAAAGCGTTGGCAACCCCTTGATTTCAGTATCGTAATCATCACCTATGATCAATAGTTCCAGTAAAGGATTTTTAGAAACATCGATGGAAGTTAAATCGCCAAAACGAACGCTGAGCTGGGTCAAATCAGGAAATCGTTCTAAAATAGGGTCTATGCTGGACAAGGTATTGTCGCCCAGACTTAGGTGGGTTAGCTTGGGCAATTCTTCCAAATCCAAACTTTGGATTTTGGCACCAATACCATTACCTGTTATCTGTAAATTCAGTCCAGTTACTTCGGCGGCATCTGTTGTACTCAATATTATGGTGTAGTCACCAGCTGTTGCATACCGATGCTCAATTTTGTCACTGGAAGATTGCACTTCAAAGGGTGCTTCGGCGACCTCCTCATTCCCATCTCCCCAATCAATATGATAAAGCGTACCATACCCCTGCTCAACCG
>JBCCUY010000382.1:0-3192 GCA_039196145.1 Bacteroidota bacterium | reverse complement strand
TGTATTACTTCTTCCATTAGTCGTTCTTTTTAACATAAAGGTTTGATGCTATTTGATGTGAAATATGAAGCTCCGACGTATCTATTTTAATATGGAGGGATTGGTCAAAATCCTCTTTATCCAACACTTGAATGGTTTTGCCCAACGCGATGCCGTTCTTGTCCAAAAACTTTAAAAAAGGAGCCGAGGTATCCTTTACCCCAACGCAGACACCAATTGCATTCACCTCCAAATCACTGAGGAGTTCCTTATCCCGAATCATAAACTTCCCATCCTTACTGGGAATGGGGTCGCCGTGGGGATCATACTTGGGAAAATCCAACAGCTCATCAATCTTATCAATGAGTTTTTCACTTTTAATATGTTCCAACTGCTCGGCCACCTCATGGACCTCATCCCAGGTAAAATCCAATTTTTTGACCAAGAACACCTCCCAAAGTCTATGTTTTCGAATGATGGAAAGTGCCGTTTTGATGCCAACTTCCGTCAAGGAGACTCCTTGGTATTTTTTGTAATGGACCAGTCCCTTATCCGCCAATTTTTTGGCCATGTCTGTGACGGAAGAGGGTTTGGTCTCCATCTGCTCCGCAATGGCGTTGGTAGCAATTGGGACGGAATCACTTCCCCCTAAATGGAATATGGTCTTAATATAATTCTCTTCCGAACGGGTCATTAAAAAGATTTCCCCAAAAATACATTTTTATTTGTAAAAACAAATTTTTAGTTTTGTCTAAAAATAAATTTAAAAAAACTTAATTCTTTTTGCAACTGAGTTGCATCTGTATATTTTTGTTCAAACTAATAGCAAATAAATTATTTTGAAGCATCTACTTACCGGTCTTTTTATCGTCTTCAGCGCACTTTTATCCGCACAAACAGTCTCTATTTCAGGAAACGTTACCTCAAATGGGGAACCCGTTCCTTTTGCAAGTATTTTTGTAAAAGGTGCCAACATTGGAACCACTTCGGACGTCAACGGTTCCTATCAACTCCAAATTCCGACCGGCACTGTAACCTTGGTTGCCCAATCGCAGGGTTATCGTACCCAAACCAAGGAACTGACACTTTCCCAAGGTTCCAATCAGACAGTTGATTTCTCCCTTATTGAAGATGTATTGGGCTTGGAAGAAGTGGTTATCAGTGCCACCAGAAACCGCGTGGAACGAAAAAGTGCACCTGTGGTGGTTTCTTCATTAAAACCAAGATTGTTGACGGCGACACAATCCATCTCCGTGGCTGAGGGATTGAATTTTAGCCCCGGGGTACGCGTGGAAACCAATTGTCAAAATTGTGGCTTTACCCAAGTGCGATTGAATGGATTGGATGGTGGGTATACCCAAATACTGCTCAACAGCAGGCCTGTTTTTTCTTCACTATTGGGTGTATATGGTCTTGAGCAGATCCCTACGAATATTATTGAACGTGTTGAAGTGGTGCGCAGTGGAGGTTCTGCACTTTACGGTTCCAATGCTATTGCCGGGACCGTAAATATCATTACCAAGGATCCCATTTTAAATACTTGGGAAATCGGCAGCAATTTTGCTTTGATTGATGGCGAAGCCATGGACCGCATTGTCAACTTTAACAGCTCCATAGTAGCGGATGATCTAAATAGTGGGTTCACCCTCTTTGGTCTGTATCGAAATCGCCAATCCTACGATGCCAACGACGATGGGTTTACCGAATTGGTGGAACTACGTAACACCACCGTGGGCGGAAAAGCTTTCCTAAGACCAACCGATAGAAGTCGAATTTCCTTAAACCTTAACGCCATTCGAGAATACCGTCGTGGCGGTGACCGTTTAGACCTTGCCCCTCAGTTTACGGACATTACCGAAGAATTGGACCATGATACGTTTATTGGTGGTGCCGATTATGAAGTGAATAGCAAGGACAACACCCAGAAAATCCAAGTCTACACCTCGGCCTCGCACACCAATCGTGGTAGCTATTACGGTGGACTGGGCGGTGCACGCACCCAGCAGGATAGCATTACGGCCAACAATGCCTTTGGGACCACAAAGGACCTGGCCTGGGTCAGCGGGTTGCAGTTTACAAAAAACCTTAAAAGCAATGACGTGTTGACCGCCGGAGCGGAATACAACCTCAGTTATACCGAAGACCAAATACCGGGATACAATCGCTTGATTGATCAAAGCGTGAACAGCATTGGAGGATATGCCCAATACGAATGGAAACCCACCGAAGAATTCACGGCATTGTTTGGGGGTCGGTTGGACAACGTTTCCGTGGATGGTGATTATACCATCGGTGGCATTTCAAGAGATGTCGATTTAAGTCAGACCGCTTTCTCACCACGATTGACGTTGTCATACCAATTGACAGAGGAATTAAAATTACGGGGGGGGTATGCCCGGGGCTTTCGTGCGCCACAGGCCTTTAATGAAGACCTACATATTTCAAGCGTTGGCGGGGAACCTCAATTCGTAATCTTATCAGATGATTTAAATACGGAGTATTCCAATGCCTTTACCGGTTCCCTAAATTATTCCAAAACCAAGGATCTACTGCAGATGGACATCTTGATCGAAGGTTTCTATACTTCCTTGGAAGACCCTTTTACCTTGGTCAGCACTGGGGCTGTTTTGGCTAACGGTTCCATTTTGGAAGAGGTACGGAACGGGGAAGGCGCAAGTGTTTACGGCTCTAACCTTGAGTTTGGCGTATCTCCGGATCCGCAATGGCGTTTTCAATTGGGAGGCACCTTGCAACGCACTGAATGGGACGAACCCCAAATCCTTTTTGAAAGCGATGGAACACCCGGAGAAACCGATATTATTGTGGATGAATTTGTGCGAGTCCCCAACTTTTATGGCTATGTAAATGCCACCTGGATACCCAGTGAAAAGTTCAACGTGGACGTCACCAGTACATATACCGGCAATATGACCGTTCCAAGGGTCATCAGCGATACCGGGTTTTTAGAATTGAACGATTCAGGTTCATTTTTTGATATGAACATTAAATTGGAAACGCATTTTGATTTCAGCGACTCCTTTATGATCACGCTTTCAGGAGGGGTAACCAACCTTTTCAATAGCTATCAAGATGATTTTGATATTGGGGCGGGACGGGATTCTGATTACATCTATGGCCCGGATGCTCCCCGCTCCGTTTTCTTTGGCGTGAAATTTGGTAAATTACATTAAAAGTCACGATTTGAAAGTTACC
>JBCCUY010000381.1:0-3194 GCA_039196145.1 Bacteroidota bacterium | reverse complement strand
ACCAATAGTTATTCCTTTGTTGGCTGCACGGTTTCTCCAGGTTTTGATTTTGTAGATTTTGTAATGGCTGATGGCAAAGAGTTAGCAATTAAATTTCCCGAACATAAGGATTTGATACAAAGACTAACGAGATAGAAATTAATTACCTAGGTCTTTTGCTTCTTTTTCTTTGCTGCCGGAAAGAGCACATTGTTTAAAATAAGACGATATCCGGGTGAGGTTGGATGCAGTTCCAATTCGGTCTTGGGGTCCCCTACCCTATGTTGGTAATCTTCCGGATCATGTCCACCATAAAAGGTAAAGAAGCCCTTGCCCTTTATCCCATGGATATAGCGTGCTTCCCCATTTATTTTATTCTCCCCCAATATCATGACCGTTGGTTTTACTTCCGCCCTAGTGAACGCGGTAGTCTGTCCCATGAATCCTTTTACCAAAGTAGTATGGTTCTGGGTAAGCATTGTGGGGACGGGATCCCACTTGGCGGAAAATTCCATCAAGGAAAAATAGTCCGACTCCCTTGGGACATTCCTACGTTTATTGGTCATATCAATGGATGAAAACTCATATCGAAGTGGGTTCCGCTCCAGAATAAAATTGGTAAAAGCAAAGGTGTTTCCATAATCCAGTTTTCCTTGATAGTTGGCATCCGAAGGATCTCCATCGAACATTGGTTCACAAATGTCAACACTTTCAGCTGCCAAGGCAATGTCAAAACTATCTGCAGCGGAGCACATGGCAAACATAAACCCGCCCCCTATCACATAATTTCTAATTTTAAGGACAACGGCCCTTTTTTCTTCCGAAACTTTGTCAAAACCCAACTTCTGAGCTAGGGCCTCAGCTTTTTTCTTTCCCTCAATATACCAAGGAGCAGCTCGGTAGGCCCCATAGAATTTGCCATACTGGCCCGTAAAATCCTCATGATGCAGATGTAACCAGTCATATAGGACCAACTTATTGTCCAATACCTCCTCATCATAAACTGTGACATAGGGAATTTCTGCATAAGTAAGGACCATAGTCACCGCATCATCCCAAGGCTGGTTTCCCTTGGGAGAGTAGACCGCAATTTTAGGGGCTTTTTCCAAAATGACCGCTTCCTGGTTTTGTGACGGACTGCTGATCTCATCCAAAATTTGCTCCGCCTGGGCATCCGATAGGACCTCAAAGGAAACACCCCGAATCTGGCATTCCTTTCTAATGGTCTCCCCATCCGGTAACAAAAAAGACCCGCCCCTATAATTTAATAACCATTGTACCTTTTGTTGTTTGCCCAACACCCAATACGTTATCCCGTAAGCTTTTAAATGGTTTTCTTGACCTTCAGCATCCATGGGAATAAGGATGACCGAAGCGACAGATTTAAAGAAGAAAAAAAGAAAAAAGAAAAAGAAAGCGCTTCTAGCTTTGGTTTGAAGGGGCAAGTTTGCAATTTTAGAAAGGCACGTCATTATCTGGATCATCGTCACTGTTCATTGCACTACCAAATGCTTCATCCGTACTGGGAAGATTTGGTGTTGCAAAAGGGTTTTCTTGATCCGCATTCATCTTCGATTGGAATTCAAATGGGGAATCAAAGTCATCCAAGTTATCAAATTTACCCAGTGCTCCCACAAATTTTAACCTAATATTATCCAATCCACCATTTCTGTGCTTGGCAACAATAAACTCTGCCTGACCTTGGGTGGGAGTCCTTTCCTCATCATCCCACTCATCAATTTTGTAATATTCCGGTCTATAAATGAACGAAACAATATCCGCATCCTGCTCAATGGCTCCTGATTCCCTCAAATCTGAAAGAATAGGTCGTTTACTACCGCCACGAGTTTCCACGGCCCTTGATAGCTGTGATAACGCAATAACGGGTACATTAAGTTCCTTGGCCAACGCCTTTAAGTTTCTTGATATCGTGGAAATTTCCTGTTCCCTATTACCGCCTTTTTGGCTTCCACCAGCTGTCATTAACTGTAAATAATCGATTATGATGAGCTTTATGCCATGCTGGGATGCCAATCTTCGAGCTTTTGCTCTCAAATCGAAAATAGAAAGTGATGGGGTGTCGTCAATGAACAAAGGGGCTTTTTCCAAAGATTTTACCTTCACATTGAGCTGTTCCCATTCGTGTTTTTCCAATCTACCTGTTCTTAGCTTCTCGGAGGACAGGCCTGTTTCCGACGAAATCAAACGTGTAATCAACTGTACAGAAGACATTTCCAAGGAGAAGAATGCTACGGGAATCTCTGAATTTACCGCAATATTCCGTGCCATGGAAAGCGTTAGGGCGGTTTTACCCATACCGGGCCTTGCAGCCACAATAACCAAATCGCTGGGTTGCCAACCGGAGGTCAGTTTGTCCAATTTATCAAATCCTGAAGGAATTCCACTTGTACCTTCCTTATTGGAAATCTCCTCAATCTTCTTTTTGGCCTGAATGACCAGATCCAATGCAGTTTCGGCAGATCGTTTCAGGTTGCCTTGGGTCACCTCATACAATTTGGCTTCCGCACTATCCAACAAATCAAAAACATCTGTAGAATCACTGTATGCATCTTCAATGATTTCGTTTGAAATCTTAATCAAACTGCGCTGGATGTATTTTTGAAGAACAATACGGGCATGGAACTCAATATGAGCGGAGGAAGCTACTTTTTGAGTCAGTTTTATGAGGTAAAAATCCCCTCCCACTGCTTCTAGCTTACCATCCTTCTTTAATTGTGCCGAAACGGTTAATAAATCCACCGGCTCCGAAGATTCGAACAATTTAAAAATGGCTTCGTAGATAAACCTATGTGCATCTTTGTAAAAGGCATCGGGATGTAAGATATCTATTACTTCATCCACTCCTTTTTTATCAATCATCATCGCCCCTAACACAACTTCCTCTAAATCAACTGCTTGCGGAGGTATTTTACCTCTCTCTAGATTGATTAGGGTGGATTTGTCAATTTTATGACCGATAATCGGGCTGGGCTTATCCATAACTACGAAAGTAGGTAATTAACCTTTAGTTAACTTTAAATTTATCCTTTGCGATGTTCACAGGTAATAAACAAAGTTAGTGTTGATAACTTTGAAATATTGTTAATAACCCGAAAATGTTTGAAGAAAAAAACTGAAAAAAATGAGGATGGGCCAGAAACCCGTTATTACCCGTTGAACACTCCCATAGAAGCATACTTTTCCATACGGGTTTT
>JBCCUY010000380.1:0-3199 GCA_039196145.1 Bacteroidota bacterium | reverse complement strand
TTCAGAGGATGTTGCTGGGTTTTAGACTAATTCAAATATCACAATAATGAAACAATTTTTTACACTTTTAATCTTGTGCTTGCTTACTGCCAACCTTGGGGCGCAAAAAATGAATTCTACCAAAAAAGCGATAATCACTTCCATTGAAGATCATAAGGAAAACCTAATCAAGGTGAGCGATTCCATTTGGGAGTATGCAGAAACTGCTTTCAATGAATCCAATTCGGCAGAAGTGCTTGCTTCTTACGCCGAAAAAAATGGGCTTACGGTAACCAGGGGTGTGGCAGATATCCCTACTGCATTTACGGCCACCTATGGTTCTGGACAACCAGTGATCAGTGTTTTGGGGGAATTTGACGCCCTTCCTGGACTTTCGCAAAAAACGGTTCCCACCAAGGATCCAAGAATAGACGGAGCACCAGGTCATGGTTGCGGACATAATTTGTTTGGAGCGGCTAGTTTGGGTGCTGCCATTGCCATTAAGGAGCAAATTGAAGCAGGTAAACTCAAGGGGACAGTTAAGTTTTTGGGCACTCCGGCCGAAGAAAAGTTCTTTGCCAAGGTGTGGATGGTTAAAGCTGGACTTTGGGATGATGTGGATGTAAATGTGAGCTGGCACCCTGGCGCCAATACCGAAGCCGATGTGCAAAGTGGGCTTTCACTAATCGACTTTATAGTAGAATTCTATGGACAGGCCGCCCATGCTTCCGCAGATCCATGGAACGGACGCAGTGCCTCCGATGCTCTTGAGTTATACACCAACGGAATGAACTACTATAGAGAACATATCAAACCCACATCCAGAATACATTATCATATCCAAGATGGAGGCCAGGTCGTCAACGTAGTCCCTGATTATTCCAGAATTTGGGTGCGGGTTAGAGATCCAAAAAGAAAAGTAATGCTACCCACTTACGAACGCGTAAAAAAAATGGCTGAAGGTGCCGCCATCATGGCCAATGTGGATTATAAAATCTCTCTAGTTTCAGGGATTTATGAGATGTTGGTGAACCGTTCCGGAGGGGAAATCATGCAAAAAAACTTAGAATTACTTGGCCCAATAACCTATACGGAGGAAGAGATTGCATTTGGCAAGGGTATTCAAAAAGCTACCGGAAAACCTGAAGTGGGCATGGATAGCAAGATTGAACCTTTGAGGGACACAGAAAAGAATCCTGGCGGAGGTTCAACGGATGTAGCTGACGTTAGTTGGAATGTGCCCAATATTAATCTAAGCGTGACCACAGCCCCTAAAGACACTCCCTGGCATTCTTGGGCGGTGGTAGCCTGCGGGGGGATGAGCATTGGCCATAAGGGCATGATCTACGCATCCAAGGCTATGGCCATGACTATGGCAGACCTGTTTGAAAATCCAAAATTGGTGGCCAAAGTCAAAGAGGAGTATAAAACCCGGAAGGGTGACGAAAAATATGAGGCCATGATCGATGGACCTCCCCCTATTGGGAGCAACTAGAATTTATATGAAAAAAATAATGTTCCTAAGCTTGCTTTTTGCAGGCTTAGTGCACGTACAAGGTCAAGAAAACCAACTCTCTTTTTTTGAGCCTTTGATGGGCAAAACTTGGTCCGCCGAAGGAAATTGGGGAGATGGTTCCAAATTCAAGCAGGATATTACTTTTCACTATGATTTGAATCAGAAGTTGGTTATTGCAACCGCCAATGGGTATACCAATATGGAAAGGACCACCTACGGTCCCCGAAACCATGGGATACGTAAATTTGATGCTGCCTCAAATACCATCAAGTTTTGGGAGTTTGATGTGTTTGGCGGTGTGACGGAAGGCACTGTCACAGCCAAAGGCAAGGACATCATCTATACCTATGCCTATGGGGAATCCATAGTAACCGATTATTGGGAATATGTAGATAATAATACCTATAATTTTATGGTGGGGAGCTATGAAAATGGGGAATGGAAACAGAAATATCTGAGTGCCCAGTTCACCGCTTCAAAAACCTCAGAACCAAAACAAGATTAACCCTCGCTGTCTTCTTGAGCGCAAGCGAAAGATCTCAGCTAGTATCAAATAAAATAGACTATGCCCGATCCTATTCTACAAACCTTCCCTCTGGGTTTCCCTTGGCAGACCCAAGATCCCTTTTTGTTCTGTGTATACCATTTGGACCATTATCCAAAGGGTAACGGAGAATTGGGTCCAGACCCCAAACATTTGGAGGGCCGAAACATCGGTAACGATTTTACCATTAAAGATGGTTGGCGAATGTACCACGGACAGACCATCCCTGGTTTTCCGTACCATCCCCATCGCGGATTTGAGACCATTACCATCGTCAACAAGGGTTTTTGTGATCATTCTGATTCGCTGGGCGCAGCTGGCCGCTTTGGTCAGGGCGATGTGCAGTGGATGACCGCAGGCCGTGGTGTGCAACATTCGGAAATGTTCCCCCTGCTCAATACGGATAAGGACAATCCCTTGGAGTTGTTCCAAATCTGGTTGAATCTCCCCAAGGCCGATAAGTTTGTGGAACCCCATTTTAAGATGCTTTGGCACGAGGACATTCCAGTGATTGAAGAGGAAAACGCGCAAATCAAGGTTATTGCAGGAAACTACAAAGGCACCCAAGCCAATGACCCTGCCCCAAATTCTTGGGCAGCCAAAGATGACCACCAAGTTGCCATTTGGAATATCCATGTAGATGCAGAAACCGAATATACATTGCCAAAAATCAGCTCTTTGGCTACCCGCACGCTCTATTTTTATGAAGGTTCAGAGATTTATATTGGGGATAGAAAGGTAAATCCCAACTTTGGCATCGCTTTGGATCCTTTCCAAGAGGTAACCCTTAAAATTGGTACGGAAAAAGCCCATTTTTTAATGTTACAGGGGCTGCCTATAGATGAACCTGTGGCCAAATACGGTCCATTTGTAATGAATACCGAGGAGGAAATCCAGCAAGCTATGGAAGAATACCGCCTGACCCAGTTTGGAGGGTGGCCTTGGCCCTACCCGGACAATGTACATGATGCCCACAAAGGGCGGTTTGCAAAATATCCGGATGGGAGTATGGTGGAAAAGGGATAATCTTTGATTATTCCATTTTAAGACTTGGACAATCAATCTTCATCCTTAAACCGTTTCTTGGAAGGTAATCGCTTGGCGTCTTTCAGTCCTTTATGAATCATCCATTCTATTTGTCCATTAACGCTGCGGAATTC
>JBCCUY010000379.1:0-3231 GCA_039196145.1 Bacteroidota bacterium | reverse complement strand
TTTAAATTATATCCTTAAAACCCTTGTGGCTTTTTATAAGCCCGGTGTGAAACCTGATTTTATAAAAAAAGAAAAAATCAAAGATTCCAAGACAATAAAGGATTTGGTCAACCTGATAACAAATAATTATGAAAGCTCTATTTAGTTTGGTATTCTCACTTTTGGTTTTCAGTTCCTTAATTGGACAAAAAACATGGAAGCATGATAGAGATACGGTACGTGTTAGTTTGAAGTTGGGTAAAGCATCGGATAATACGTTTACAAAATCGCAAGGTGCGGAAGTAACCGGGACTTTCCCCGCAAATGATACCATTGATAACAGTTGGCTTACAAATGCGTACCTAGAGTTGGGATTAAAGACCGATTCCACTGGGCTAGAAATTGGTCTAGTGGGAGAATTACATAGAAATACCTTGATAGAAAAGGAGCAAAATGTCAGACAGTTCGGTTTTAATATTACGAAAACTTTCAAGACTAAGGATGACAGGACAAATGTATCCAATGAAGAGTTCCCAACTACCTTATCTCTAAAAAGTTCAGAAGACTTAATAAAGGATACCAACACATTCCAGGTAATTCTTGGGGCAAGCTACAATAGGTTTAAAGGTTTGAGTTTTCTACGCACACAAACCCAATTTCCTAGAATTGATAGAGGACTAGGTCAATTCATTGGCTTTTCCCATAACCACAACATTGGATTCACATATCTAGGAAGAGACGAAAATGTGTTCTTGGGACAATTTGATTTTGAGTTTAATACATTTTTATTTCCAGCATTATCAGATACCTGGATTGATAAGACAGACTTGTTCAAGTTACAGTTTATTTACCGAGGTAGGACTCAGATGTTTGGTGATACCGAGCTTGATTTGGATAGTTATTTATCCTTGCAAACCGGCATCAATCTTGCTTTTGACAAGAAAAACTCAATTGAAGTTGGTTATGCTTGGATCAGTGGTGCTGACCCTTTGAAAGGATTGGATAATCAGGATTATCAAAGCCTTATAGTCAAAGTGAAAGTAGCTGTTGAATAAATCTAAGGGCAAACTTATTATGACCAAGAATATTGGAATTTGCAATTAAACTATGATTAAAAAAGAATTAGAACATTAAAATAAAAAATATGAGTGGAGAAGATATTACTTCCATAATCATTGGAATCATTATTATTATTACCGCTATTAAAGTGTTGGATGAAGTGATTAGATGGATTTATATCACTTTGAATTGGGTTGGCAGGGTCATTATGGCCGTTATTACCGCTTTAACAATTCAATTTATTACTAAATCCATTTTTGGGATTGGGATTACTGATTTTAGTTGGGGTAGTATCGGAGCAGCTTTGGTAATGGCATTTTTGTTTCCAAACTCTAAAGGAGGAGATTCAGCTTAAAAGCTTATTTGCAAAAACCTTAAATCCAATACAGACCCTGTTCAAACCGCAGTGAAGTAACAGGTAAATCTAAAACAGTTAACAATTAAGAAATCCAAAAATGAGAATGATCGATAATTATGAAGAGTTCTGTAAACTTTCCTTTGAGGGAAAGGTATTTCCCGATATTAGTTCGGATTTAGGGTTTCAAAGTGTCCAATACTTGAGAAAACAGGGGTGGAAAATTAGAGGTGGGATTTTTAGTAAATCAAAAACCCGAAATGATTTATTGGCGTTATGTAGACAATCACCTGAAAATTTTGAACAGGCGTATAAAAACGCAGGAATCGATTTTTGGACAAAAGATGATTGAATATTAAATAATGCATATGAGACAACAAATATGAATTCAAGCACCGTTCCATCTTCAGTAACTTTCGGAAAAAAAGTTCTCTTTATCCCTTCTCTTGAAGAAATAGATATTCCACTTGCCGGCTTAAGTACGGTATTGGTAGAGAAAAAATTTTTTGACCGTAGATACCAAGGTGGTTATTGGGTAAATCGAGGGGACGAATTATTAACATATAATTACTACGCCTTCACCAAAGAGAAAACAAGTTTTTTTGAAAAACTAAAAGGTATTGATTCAACAACTACTGCAACTTTTACAATCAAGAGCCCAATTTCAGGGCTGGTTATTGCAAATCGGGATGAGGATTCGGTTGACCCCAATGGGGCTTATGGACTAAGGTATGAATACTGCAAGGAGAAATCTCTACCGGTCATTTTAGTTCCTAATGATGAGTCTATTCCAGATATGAGCAACTTTTATGAATACGATAGAATGGTTTCGTGGCTAAAATATTACTTCTTCCTATTGCCATTTAGGGACCGTTCTCGATTACATGCAGAACGACTGAAAGACTACATGAATAGACATGAATCAGCTTCTATAGGATTTTCTAAAGACAAAGAGATGTTAAGCAAAAGAAATTCAGATAGTCATAAAGAATACCGGATAAGAGAAATAACCTCGAGTGATTTTCAAGTTATTCAGAACATTCAAAAGTCAAGAAATGAATTTATTGATTTAAGAGAAAAACTGGTTCATTTATCAAGAGAATTTGGAGAATCAATATAAAAACTAAAGGAAACCATCTTAATCAAAAAAAGCAATAGGGCAAGTAAATGCATGGCACGACCAATAATTGTTCAAATGTCAAAATAGTCATGTACTATTCTAAGAGATCTTAGGTTGATTGTTAAAAGCTGTTCAGCATCTCTATTGGAGGAATTTTCAAACCAATAAAACTCGGCCAACCAATCCTTTAAAATCTGAAACATACGCACGCTTAAAAATAAATTCTCAAAACCTACTTTTTGAGATTTCAAAACTTTTATTTCTTCAATCTTTTGCCGAATACCGTTAAGTTTAGATAGTCTTCCAAATTTTTGTTGTCATATTTCGTAAAAGTATCCAGGAGTTCTTTGCTCCTCAATATTTTATGCAGAAACCGTCTTGTAATGTCATCGGCCCCTTCTAATTAACCTGATAGCTTGGTATGCCCCTTTTTATTGATTCCTGCCCCGTGGACTATTGGGGACCTAACAGTATATAACTCTTTGATTTTTCTATACATTTCAAGTCTTTTCTCGGGTCTATGTTCCAAGAAATACGCTATTCTTTCGGACAACTTATGAAGCAATTCGTTTGAACTTGTGTCCGTTTAAAACGCCCTTAATAAGATTGGACTAAACTTCATTGGTTTAAAACTATGCTTTTACGTTTGAAAGGAAGGTCAGGTCGAGACAGACGCTCACGACCATCAGTTATGAATGCTAAACATGGAATGACTACC
>JBCCUY010000378.1:0-3245 GCA_039196145.1 Bacteroidota bacterium | reverse complement strand
CGAAAGGTACGCGGTTCGCGCCTTATCATGATTGGATAGATAGGAAATTAAACGAGTGTTTTCATCATCCGGGTGGGCGGCTACATAAAGTGCGGTCCCCAAAAAGTTCAGTTTTTGGAGCTTGTGGTGAATTTGGGTGGAAGAAGGTTTGTTGGGCGCCTGTGCAAATGATGTGGCAACAAGGCAAATCAAACTTAGGCTGCTAACCCATAATTTTTGCATACCTGATTATTTAGTGGTTGCACCAAATATAGAAAGATTAGTACCAGAGCAAATGGAATTTAGAACATCTTTAACAAGCAGAGACTCCCTAAAAAAAGCCTTCCTAAAGACCCAAACTATCCCTTAAAATGACATCTTTATTGCTGTTCTGTCCCCAGTACGCTGTTTTAATTGATTTTAATCGGGTTGCCTTGGTTGTCAATTGCTTTGCATTTGGGCCAAAACCACTCTTGAAGGTTTCCGACCAACTTTCAATACTATGTGGGAAAGATGTGGTAAAATTAATTTGTAAAGTCCTTTCCAGCTCGGGGTAAGTCAAAGTGTAAGAACTTAGAGCACCATCTTGCGACAATTCGGCAACGGCATCATAGGCCTTTAATGCCTTGTGCCGCAATCTAGAAAATTCCAAGGATGGAATTACTTCCAGTTCTCCGATTGGCAAATCCGTTGGGTTAATTCTAATCTTGTTCCAAATTTCGTTCTCCAACAGATTTTTATCCAATGTTACTTCTTGGTCCGCCTCAGACTCAAAATAAGAGTGGGAGGTAAGCTCAAATTGCCCTCTATTGTTGAGTTGGGAGTACACATGTCCGCACCATTCCTGCATGGACAAACTGGTTTTTATGGCATGCTGATTATCGTAAACGGGATAGAAAGTGCTGCTCATCACAGAATACGGATAAATTCCAGTAAGATATTTTTTGGTAGCGTTGAGTTTTAATACAGATACATTACCTCTATTCTGTCTATCGGCCTTCACCTGTTTTTCAGGCAGAAAAGGCTCAGTTACATATATCAGGACTGCATGTCCATCCCTCAGTTCCCCATAACGGGCTTGTTCCAATTTGTAAGATGTTATTTCTGCATTTCCAGCATACCAATAGGACTTAAACTCATCCGACAAGGCCTTTTTCGGTTCTTTAGCTTCCGAAGATTCCAGATTGGTGGCCATAGGTTTTTCCATATTTGAGGCCTTGGTCTTTTCGACGCAAGAATTAAGAAAAGAAACCAGGGTTATACAACATATGGTGAGCAGGGAATAATTCAGCACTTTTTTCATGATGGCGAGAGTTTGCATAAAGTTACAAATGAATCGCTAGGAAACCAGCTCCATTAACGTTTTGTAAACTAAATGGGTGGGCAGTCCCACTACATTGGTATATGACCCCTTGATTTCGGAAATACCAATCATCCCAATCCATTCCTGAATGCCGTAAGCACCTGCTTTGTCAAATGGGCTACAAGTATCAATATAGAATTCAAGTTCTTCGTTGGAAAAATCCTTGAACTTTACTTGGGTTATGGCATGGGCCGTTTTTTGATTGGAAACTGTGGTAAAGCAGACCGAGGTAATGACTTCATGCCAGTCCCCGGACATCAATCGCAACATGTGCTTTGCCTCCTCCTTGTTGGAAGCCTTTGCCAAGGAAGTTCCGTTGTGCCATACCACTGTGTCAGAAGTAATCACTATTTCTTTGGAGGTCAATAGCTGCTCAAAAGGAGCGGCTTTCAGTTTGGCCAGATAATCTGAAATTTCGCTTCCTTTAAGGTGTTCCGGATAAACCTCTTCTACCGCCATCGGCCGGACCTCAAAATCCAATCCCATTTCTTCCAAAAACTTCTTTCGTCTTGGGGAACCAGAACCAAGAATTAAGCTATACCCTTTCAATTTTTCTTTAAGCGGATGTGTGGCCTCAGTCATTTTTCGAACTATAATTATCATTCCAATCGCCGCGTACCTTTAAAACCTGTTCAACAATGTCGCGTACACAGCCGTCTCCTCCATTTTTATGGCTCACATAATCTGAAATAGCCTTGACCTCGGCAACGGCATTTTGAGGTGCTGTGGCCAGGGCAACCATTTTCATGGGAGGAACATCGGGTAGGTCGTCCCCCATATATAAAACTGAATTGGGGTCGATGTTATGGATATCCAAATACTCTTCCAATGGATCTTGCTTGTGGTGCGCGCCAAGATAGATGTCGGTTATTCCAAGTCCTTGCAAACGTGTTTTCACACCTTCATTGGTGCCTCCCGAGATGATACAGATATTATAACCCTTTTGTAATGCAGTTTTTAGGGCATATCCATCCTTCACGTTCATTTTCCGAAGCATTTCTCCTTCTGAGGTTACCAATACGGACCCATCCGTGAGAACACCATCCACATCAAAAACAAAGGTGGTGATTTGGTTAAGGAGCTCCTTATAGTTCTTCTTCATATCTTGTTTTTATTGCTTCACTCAAAAGTTTATATAAAATCTGTTCTTGGGGCTGTTCCAATAACTCTAAATGCTTCTCCATGCTCTTGGAATCTCCTCTTCTGGCTGGTCCGGTCTGTGCACTGAAAGTTGACATACCTTGAACCTTTTCAGCGGTTTCCAGAATTAACGGGCGAAGTAAATCAAATGGAAGTTTTTCCTTCTCACAAATATCCTCTCCTACGCTATAAAGATAGTTGGTGAAGTTGTTGACGAAAACCGCCGCTAGATGCAACTTCTTTCGTTGCTCGGAATCAATGTGGTGAACACGTTTTGAAATACTGGCCGCCAACTTCTCCAGTACTTCAAGTCCTTTATGCTGCTTCGCTTCTATACAGATGGGAATTGTGTTAAAGTTTAGTTCTCTTTCTTTGGAAAAGGTTTGCAATGGATAAAATACACCGGAATTCTCATGAGCTATCGCTTTCATTTCCATAGCGCCCGAGGTATGCACAACCATTCCTTTCTTATCAGCAACAAGTTGGGAAACCACAGGAATGGCATTATCTTTTACAGCGATAAGGTAAACATCGGCATCTTTGATTAAAGGCTCAGAAGAGGTTGGTGCAAGCACCTGAAACGATTCTAGATGGTCCTTGTTCCTTCCATACACTTGAACAAGCTCAATCTTTGAGCAGGAATAGAAAGCTTGGCTCAAATGATGCGCCAAATTACCAGTGCCCAATATGATACAAGAAATTTGCTCGTCCGCGGCCCGTGTGTCTCTACGGGAAGTGAAGCTAATGGTTCGTTTAATTTTCG
>JBCCUY010000377.1:0-3251 GCA_039196145.1 Bacteroidota bacterium | reverse complement strand
CTTTTTTAAAAATATGGTCCTCCAAAAATTCTAAATAGCGATTGTGCACCAACTTAAACCGTTCTTTTCCTGAGATATTTTTTTCGAATTTGAATCCAGGGTTGATGATGTGCAAAAAGGAGAAAGGATTATATTTCAAAACCGATTTTAGCTCGTCTTTTGAGTATTCCTCATAAGAACGGGAAGCCACGAAAGATGCCATGTCACCAGTTGGTCGAATTGCCTTGAAAGGTTGAATCGAGGCCATTCGCTATTGGAATTGTGAAGAAACTTTTTCGGCTTTTCTTGATTCCGAATAATCGTAAAACCCTTCGCCAGACTTCACCCCAAGCTTACCTGCCATTACCATATTAACTAAAAGGGGGCAGGGAGCGTATTTTGGATTTTTAAAACCGTTGTACATAACATTTAGAATTGACAGACATACATCCAGCCCAATGAAATCAGCAAGTTGAAGTGGCCCCATGGGGTGGGCCATTCCGAGTTTCATTACCGTATCAATTTCTTTCACCCCAGCTACTCCATTGTACAAAGTTTCAATAGCCTCGTTTATCATTGGCATCAGAATTCTATTGGCAACAAAGCCGGGATAATCGTTCACTTCTGTTGGTGTTTTTCCCAATTGCTTGGAAAGCTTCATTATGGTTTGCGTAACCTCGTCCGAAGTATTGTATCCGCGTATAATCTCAACCAATTTCATGATGGGCACGGGATTCATAAAATGCATGCCAATCACCTTCTCAGGCCGGTTTGTGGCCGCCGCAATCTGGGTGATGGATATGGAGGAGGTATTTGTGGCCAAAATAGTCTCATCGTCACACACCTCATCAAGTTGTTTAAAAATCCCCAATTTGATGTCGAGATTTTCAGTGGCCGCTTCCACAACGAGACCGGTGTTGGCAACTCCCTCACCCAAATCGGTGAATACAGTAATGTTCCCCAAGGTGTTTTCCTTGTCTTTTTCGGAAATGATTTCTTTGGTAATCATCCGGTCCAAATTCTTGCCAATTGTGGCAATTCCTCTGTCCAAAGAAGCCTGTGCAATGTCTATGAGATTGACCTTGAATCCTTTTTGGGCAAAAACATGGGCTATTCCGTTGCCCATGGTACCCGCTCCTATAACTGCAATGGTATTCATTTAATATTGAAAGTTTACCGATACCGCTTTCTTAAAATGGCGATAATCGGATAGTTTAAAACGATGCTATTATTTGAAGTGCAACCCGTAGTGCTTTGGTTCCCTGCTCCAAAGTAACCACAGGCTCTGTATTGTTGTTGATGGCCTCGGCAAAGGTCTCAAGTTCATCCAAAATGGCATTGTTGGCATGGACATCCGGATTCTCAAAATAAATCCGCTTTTTCTCACCTTCGGCATTTTGTAAGATCATGTCAAAATCACCAGGTTTCTCAGGTGCATCCTGCATTTTTACCACCTCCACCTTTTTTTCCAAAAAATCTACGGAGATGTACGCGTCCCTTTGGAAAAATCTGGATTTCCTCATGTTCTTTAGGGAAATCCGACTTGACGTCAAATTGGCAACACAGCCATTTTCAAACTCGATTCTTGCGTTGGCGATATCTGGTGACTGGCTTATCACGGAAACCCCGCTTGCATTGATTTGCTTCACATCGGAATCCACGACGCTCAAAATGGCATCGATATCATGGATCATCAAATCCAAAACCACGGGGACATCCGTTCCCCGAGGGTTGAATTCCGCCAACCGGTGGGTCTCAATGAACATGGGGGTGTCTATCTTGTCCTTTACGGAAAGGAATGCTGGATTAAATCGCTCCACATGCCCCACTTGACCTTTAACCCCATGATCGGCTACTAACTGAAGTAAGTCTTCCGCCTCGGATAGGGTATTGGTAATAGGTTTTTCAATAAAAATATGCTTTCCTTTTTCCACAGACTTTTTGGCACAATCAAAATGGGAAAGGGTAGGAGTTACAATATCAACAACATCAACGGCATCTATAAGGGCATTGATGTTTTCAAAGTAGGTGTATCCAAATTCATCCGACACTTTTTTGGCATTGATCTCGTCAGGATCATAAAATCCTATGAGTTCGTAGTAGTCCGATTCGTTTAAGAGCCTTAGGTGAATTTTACCTAAATGTCCTGCACCCAGGACACCAACTTTTAGCATACCTCTGTTTTTGTCAAAAATAAGGATATCGAATCAGTCTTCCATAAAAATAAGAGAGCAACCATCTATAATTTTCGCAAGGAACTTTTTAAATTCGTGTACCAGACCAAAAGAATGAAAGATACGCTAAAACATAAGGGTATGCGGAATCAACTTGCCCAGATATTGGAGGGCAAGGGAATTAGTGATGCTAAGGTTTTGGGTGCCATAAAGACCATACCAAGACATCTGTTCTTGGACAGCGGTTTTGAGGATCATGCTTATCAGGACAAGGCGTTTCCCATAGGTGCAGAACAGACTATATCCCAGCCCTATACAGTTGCTTTCCAAACAGAGCTGCTCCAAATAAAACCCAATGATTCCATTTTGGAAATCGGTACCGGGAGTGGATACCAGACCGCTGTTTTACTGCATTTGCGGGCCAAAGTGTATACCATAGAACGACAGCAGGAACTCTTTAAGAAAACCCAATTGTTTTTTCGAAAAATGCACTACAGGCCGAAAAAGGTGATTTTTGGAGACGGTTATAAAGGACTTCCAGAAGAAGCTCCTTTTGATGGTATCATCGTCACCGCCGGGGCACCTATGGTACCAAAACCGCTATTGTCCCAATTGAAAGTAGGCGGTAGGTTGGTAATTCCGGTGGGTACTGAAGAGCAAACGATGACCCTTTTTACCAGAAAATCAGAGAAGGAATTTGAAAAACAAGAATTGGGCGCTTTTCGTTTTGTTCCCTTATTAGAGAACAAAAACTAGCCTACGATTGGTTGAACCCTTTTTTGATTCGGGATAAGTTCCGCTTATTGTCTCGGTCCTTAATGGTCTCACGTTTATCGTATAGTTTTTTACCCTTGGCCAATCCAATATTCACCTTAGCAAGCCCTCTCTCGTTAATAAAAAGGTTTAGGGGGATAATGGTAAGTCCACTGGTGGTAACTTCCTTACGCAGCTTTTTAAGTTCACGTTTGTTCAAGAGCAATTTCCGCTCCGCTTTGGGTTTGTGGTTGTAGTAACCACCATGGCTGTACTCATCAACCTGCATATTGATGACAAAAAGTTCTCCGCGTTCATTGAACTCGCAAAAACTTTGGGAAATAG
>JBCCUY010000376.1:0-3285 GCA_039196145.1 Bacteroidota bacterium | reverse complement strand
GCAACAAGCATAGAGGAACCATGAACACCACTTTTTGGCACATAGGTTTCATGACCAAATGTACTTGCCAAATCAGATTGTAATTTTGAGTTTTCACGCTCCATTTCATGGGGAGGCCTTAATATGAGCAGTGGAATCTTTATGGTTTCAAAATATTTGTTGGGAAGACAATCCTTCACCGCATTGCCGGAAGCGGGGGAGAAGGCCAGCGCACCACTAATATCCTGTTGTCTATTGTGGGTGAGGTGTATGGCAAGGGCAGCACTATAACTACTTCCCCAAATGATTTTATCCCCCGTAAACCCAGCTTTCATAACATAATCCAAAGCACTCTCCAGATTATTATAGGCATCGCAGTATCCATAGCCATCATCAAAACCGTGGGAGGGAATATTGGCTAGGGTACGATTGTAACTACCGTAGAATTGTCCACCTGCGCGTTGGTCTATTGCCAGGATATTGTAGCCCTCTTCCATGAGCTTGGGAATTATGGGCGCATACTCACCCCTTGCGTTGGACCCGCCTTGGTGAAAGAGGAGGATGGTTTTTCCCTGCTTGTCCAATTCGTAAAGATCCCCGAAGATTTGGATACTGTCCGGGGTATAAAAACTGATTTCCCTGCCTTGGGAACTTTCTTTTTCAGGTTCAGTTTTTGGCTCTTTTTTGCACGAACCAACTATCAGGGCAAACCCAATTATAGTAATGGATAAAATTCTCATGACCTGTGCTGTTTTGATGATGTTATACAAGATACAACTAAACAGAGTATGGTGAAGTTATTTTATGGGAGAGCACTATAGGTTCTTTTCCAATTCCAGAATTTTAGCATTCAATTCCTTTAGTTGAGCCAAGATATTGGGGTCTATTTTGGCAGCTAAGGGGTCCTTGGCAGTGATTTCCTTTATTTCCTTCTTGTAGAATGTAATGGCCTTTTCAAAATCGCCCATCATTTCATAGACTTGGGCCAGATCATATTCGTAACCTGAGTTGGTTTGTATGGCTTTTTTAAATTGGGCAATGGCCTCGTCGTACCGTTCCATTTTTGCCAAGGCCCAACCAGAATTTCCAAGGGCAGTAGGGTATTCGTATCCCGATTTCCTCATGGCTTTTTTAAACTCCCCATGGGCCAGCTCAAAAGAATCTAAACTATAAAACCCCTTTCCCTTGTAAATGTGGAGGAAATCTTCTTCAGGGTAATCGGGCATAATGGCATCAATGTAGGCGATGGCCTCATTTGGGTTTGCCTTGAGCAGACTATCTATTGTAGACTTATGCAGGTTCTCATAGCGCTCGTTGGCCATCAATTCTTCCAGGGGAACTTCATTTCCGCGGTACCTTTTGTCCCTTTCAATCTGTTCTGACATGCCCCAAATTCCAAGTCCAAAAATGCCCAAATAGTTCAGAGCGATTCCAATAAGGATTAGGATTACCACATATGATATGTACTTTTTCTTCATAGTACTTTAACTTCCAAATGCGCTATATGTTTTATTCCGGAGTGTTTTCTTCCTTCATTGGAGGTTGGTCGGTGACCTCAAACTTAAAGATGTCGTTTCTGGAGTAGTGTCCAATTGCATCAAAGTCCAGCTTGCTCAAATTGATTTCCTCTAGATCAAGTTCCGCAATCAACGCCCCAGCTTTATGGAATAGCGGCCCCGCAATGATTTTTCCCAAAGGGGAAACGATCACGCTTCCTCCAGGACAAATGTTTTCCGGTTCGTCAGCTACCAAAGATTGGTAGGCATCCGGGTACATGGATTTGGTAAAGTATTGATTGCAGCCGAGAACAAAACAGCGCCCTTCCAAAGCAATATGTTGCATGGTCGCTGTCCATCCATCCCTCGAATCGGCCGTGGGCGCAATATAGACTTCCACACCCTTTTTATACATCGACATTCTAGCCAATGGCATATAGTTTTCCCAGCAGATAAGCCCGCCAATTTTCCCTATTTCAGTTTTAAAGGTTACCAGGGATTCTCCATCTGCTTCACCCCAAACAATTCGTTCAGACCCTGTGGGCTTAATTTTTCTGTGAACCCCCAAAAGACCATCCGTAGGGGATATGTAGAGTATGGAACAGTACAGACTTCCGTTGGTGCTTTGCTTTTCCGTGATGCCCATCACCAAATAGACCTTTTCCTGTCTTGATAATTTTTCAAGTCTTTTTACATCATCGCTTTCTAAGTCTATGCTATTTTTATAGTATTCCGAGTATAGCTTTCTTCCGTCATCGGTCCTGCTTCCTATTTTGGCACCAAAGGAGAAGCCTCTGGGATAACCTGGTATAAACGATTCGGGAAAAACAAGCAGCTTACAACCCTGCTTTGCGTATTTTTTGGTGAGCTGTTCCACTTTGTCCATGGTCTTCTCCTTGTCAAAGAAAACCGGACTATCCTGGATTAAACCTACTTTTACCTTCATCTATTGGTATTTAATGGCCAACAAAAGTTGATAGCTCCAATTTACGACAAGATACAGCGATTTATAGGCAAAGTGAAGTGATTTTTCGAGCAGAATATCAGCCCTTATGGCTTCAATAGACAAGAAGATTGTGCAACTACCTAAAAAAGTTGAATTGCTCACTAACAAAACCGATTTTGATGATATGGTCAAAGCCAGGGTCAAAAAGTCGCTCTAGGTTTTTACGATATGTATCCCCTTGCAAAAACAAACGCGTTGAGTATCGTTCTAATTCGTTTAAGGGTGAAATTGATGGATATCGTGTTTTCAATTCCTCAGGGAATTCAGTTATTTTGGGGTATGTGTTGGCATCGCAGATTATCTTCCATTCAGTTTCGTTAAAGTCTCCTGCCACCGTAGTTTTGCCAATCCAAGAATCCTCACGACGAACGTATTCCATATTTGACGAAATTTCAAAAGAGTCAATATCACCACTTGTGGATATATTCGGATTTTCTGGGAAAGCTGCTACACTCATTAGCGGACCTTCTAAACGGAAGAAATAGGAGTATTCCTCCGTAAGATAGAGTAGTCTTGTGCTGTAGTATTTAAATCGATTTAAGGAAGGAATTGGAATTCCGTTTCCACCAAGGTCTGGATTGCTAAATAGCATAAGTAAAAAGTACCCGGAAGCACTCTTAAAATCGGCCTCGCTTTCGTATCCTATTTGGGCAAATTCATAGCGTTGATTTTCTGGGAGAACGGGTAGATAGTCAATTGTTTCAGGTGTACTAAATTCGTTATAGTCCAGTTCAATGTCCATTCCGTTTTCCGGATCTTTAAAAAAGGTGTACTTGAATTCATAGTTTTCCTGATCCAGAAAAG
>JBCCUY010000375.1:0-3298 GCA_039196145.1 Bacteroidota bacterium | reverse complement strand
ATTTCAGGGTAAGACCTTTAAATTTATCCCTTCCGGAAGGCGAGGTTATCATGAGTTTGCAGCCGCGCTTTTGCAAGGTAAAATGAGCTATCCCACTGTGGTTTTCTTGGATGAAAAATTGAATATGCTCTCCCCTGTTCCCGGATACCAGAAGGCAAAGCCATTTATGCAGATTGCCCGTTATTTTGGCGATAATATTTACAAGGAAAAGGACTGGCAAGCCTACGCAGGGAAATAAATCTTCTTTTACCTGCTGTAATTCGGACTTTCTTTGGTAATGGTCACATCATGTGGGTGACTTTCGTTGATACCACTGAATGTAATTTTCACGAAGCGACCGGTTTCTTTTAAGGTTGCAATATCCTTTGCTCCACAGTAGCCCATTCCAGCCCTAAGACCACCAATAAATTGGTGCATGCTTTCATACAGGTCACCTTTGTAAGGAACCCTCCCGACAATACCTTCCGGAACCAATTTTTTGATATCATCCTCTACATCCTGAAAATATCGGTCCTTGCTTCCTTCTTTCATGGCCTCCACGGAACCCATTCCTCGGTAGGATTTAAACTTACGCCCTTCATAGATGATGGTCTCCCCTGGGGATTCCTTGGTACCCGCCAATAACGACCCCAACATCACCGTGTCTGCGCCAGCTGCTATTGCTTTGGGAATATCACCAGTATAGCGAATTCCGCCATCAGCGATTACGGGAACACCTGTTCCCTTAATTGCCGTGGCCACTTCCAAAACCGCAGAAAATTGTGGGAATCCAACTCCTGCAACAACGCGCGTGGTACAAATGGAACCAGGTCCTATACCTACTTTGACCGCGTCTGCCCCCGCTTCCACCAAATACTTGGCAGCCTCGGCCGTAGCAATATTGCCAACAATGACCTCTAAATCTGGAAATGCTTTTTTCACCTCTTTCAAAACCCCTACAACGCCCTTGGTATGGCCATGGGCCGTATCGATTACAATGGCATCCACACCAGCATTGACCAAAGCCTCAGCGCGATCAACCGCATCTGGAGTTACACCGATTGCTGCTGCAACCCGTAATCTACCGTACTGATCTTTATTTGCGATGGGCTTTTGAGAAAGCTTGGTGATATCCCTGAAGGTGATAAGTCCAACCAAAATGTTGGCGTCATTAACAACAGGAAGCTTCTCAATTTTGTTTTTCTGGAGAATCACCTCGGCTTCGGATAAAGAAGTCCCTTCACCAACGGTAACCAAACCCTCCGAGGTCATTACCTCTGTAATGGGACGATCGTTGTCTTTTTCAAACCGAAGATCGCGATTGGTCACTATCCCTTGCAGTTTTCCATCTCCATTTACGATGGGTATCCCTCCGATACTATGTTCCTTCATATTCGCCTTGGCATCTTTGACCAAAGCTGTTAAGGGCAGGGTAACCGGATCCATGATCATTCCACTTTCGGCACGTTTAACTTTACGCACTTTTATGGCCTGTTGTTCTATGGTCATGTTTTTGTGCAATACCCCGATACCTCCTTCTTGGGCCATTGCAATGGCCATTTGGGATTCGGTAACCGTGTCCATGGCAGCAGAAACCACAGGTACATTGATGGTAATGTTTCGTGTAAACTTAGTTTGGATATTGACTTCGCGCGGTAGAACTTCTGAGTATCCCGGAACAAGGAGAACATCATCATATGTTAGTCCTTCACCGACAATTTTATTTAGGTGGGCTTCCATTGCAATTACGGATTAATTGCGTGCAAATATACCATATTTTAATTCAATGCTCGGACCAGCATATTTCCTTAACATTTTTTAATTATTTTTATTTAGACTGATTTTAAATAATTAATATCTTTGGCTCCAAACAAAGTTATTTATGTGTCCTTCCCTACGAACCTTGAAAAGAACAAAGAACGGTGTCTTAACCTTTTGCAATCAGAGCAAATTATTTCAACTGGTTTTCAACAATCTTTGTTTTGAATTCTATGAATGGGAACTGGACGCATTTCGAAAACATATTTCCGAACTTGATCCAGACTATTGGGAAAAGGTGATTTCCTATGCTCCTACTCCACGGAAAATCCCCATCTCCGTAGGGAACAAATGTTTCGTCATCCTTATGAACGCCCAAGAGGTGCTAGAACTTAAGATGCTACTTGGCCTCAATAAGAACAAGATTGCATTCCTAAATCCCTGGGAAATCAATTACAGGTACATTGAAAACTGATTCCTAAGTGTTCTCAGGAGTTAGTGTGCTTGAAAGCGGCTATTGGATTCAGCCGCTTTCTTTTTTAACAAAATCCGTTCCATTATTTCCGATTAAAATTTGAATTATTGGATACCTAAATCTATATTTGTCCATTATCTTAAATAAGTCTAAATAAAAAAACATGAAAAGAGTCAGTATTATAGCGTTAGGACTAGTTCTAACCGGGTTATATATAGTGTCGTGCTCCAGTGACGACAATTCACCAACCACTCCTACCACACCAACCGATGATGATGGAGGTGCCCAATTGATCACGCAAGCCGAAGTGATTGCCAACCATGCTAACATCGTATACCAGTCGTACTTGGACAGCTACAATCTAGCGGTTGCTATGCAAACTGCCATAGACGCTTTCTTAGATGACCCTACCGAAGAAAATTTTGAAGCGGCAAAGCAGGCATGGCTGGCAGCTAGGGAACCGTATGGTCAAACCGAGGTATATCGTGAAACCAACAGCCCTGTCGATGTAGATGAGAGCGGGTCGGCACCATGGGGGATAGGTAATGAAGGCCAAATGAACGCATGGCCTATAGACGAGAGTTATATCGATTATGTAGAAGCAGGAACTGAACCCTATGCAGGAAGTTACACTAGTGTAATTTCAGACACCAATGTCACCATTGATGAATCCACGATAGCGGAACTTAATGAGGAGGCCAATGACAAATCCATCAGCACGGGATGGCACGCTATTGAGTTTTTGCTTTGGGGACAGGACAATACAAGCCCGGAGGATGATTTGCCGGGTCAGCGAGAATTCACCGATTATACCACGGCGGATGATGCAGATAGACGTGGAGAATACCTAAAAGTTGCCACAGATTTGTTGGTAAAAGACCTTAAAAGCTTGGTCGACACTTGGAACCAAGGTGGTACGTACCGAACTGTTTTTGAAGGTTTAGATGATGCCGTTGCCCTACAACAGCTTATCAACGGGGCTTTCTTCATTGCTGGTGATGAACTGAGTGCGGAAAGGATGATTGCCCCAGTAGATTCAACGGATGGTATTGAAAGTTCTGGGCAGGAAGATGAACATTCCTGTTT
>JBCCUY010000374.1:0-3329 GCA_039196145.1 Bacteroidota bacterium | reverse complement strand
TTTTCAAAATCTTATGATCAAAGTATAAGTCAGTTTAGATATTATTAATTAATCCATCTAACCAAACTATATCAAAAATACCAATCTATTTGTTTGTTCAGAAAATTCCAATTCAGTTTTAGCTATTTAAACTTTGTCACCCGTTGAGACCTTGTGGCAATGAATTTATGAGTAACCAAAGATTATAATAGGAAAAGAAATGTTGCACAAAAAAAAACAAGAGAAAAAAATACTTATCACAGGTGGTGCTGGTTTTATAGGCTCTCATGTTGTAAGACAGTTTGTAAATAACTATTCGCATTACCATATTTACAATTTAGATGCATTGACCTACGCGGGAAATCTAGAGAATCTAAGTGATCTTGAAGGCGAGGAGAACTATACCTTTCTTCGTGGAGATATTACTGACGAAGTGTTTATTAGTGATATTTTTCTAAGGTACCAATTTGATCATGTGATTCACTTAGCGGCCGAATCCCATGTGGACAGGTCTATTAGCAATCCTAAGACATTTGCTGAAACGAACATTCTTGGAACCCTCACCTTGCTAAACGCTTTTAGAAACCTTTGGGAAGGGGATTGGAATAACAAATTATTCTATCACATCAGTACAGATGAGGTCTATGGAACCTTAGGCGAAAAAGGATTATTCACAGAGTCCACCGCTTATGATCCCAATTCACCATATTCCGCGTCAAAAGCGAGCTCAGATCATTTTGTAAGGGCATACGGAGAAACATATGGGCTTCCATATGTTATTACCAATTGTTCAAATAACTATGGCCCAAACCAATTTCCGGAAAAACTCATTCCATTGTTCATTAACAACATCATCCATGAAAAGCCACTTCCCGTATACGGAGATGGTAACTACACAAGGGATTGGTTGTATGTAATAGACCACGCCATGGCAATTGATTTGGTGTTTCACAAAGGTTCACAAAAGACAACGTATAATATTGGGGGATTTAACGAATGGAAGAATATTGATCTTGTAAGATTACTTTGTAGTCAGATGGACGAGAAGTTAGGAAGAGAAAAAGGTTCCAGCGAAAAGTTGATCTCCTTCGTAAAAGATAGGCCTGGGCACGACGTATGGTATGCCATTGATGCTTCCAAAATAAACAGCGAACTGGATTGGAGCCCTACTGTTACTTTTGAGGAAGGCCTTTCCAAGACTATTGACTGGTATTTGAACAATAAAAAATGGCTGGATAATGTAACCAGTGGAGCATATCAAAAGTATTATCAACTACAATATAATTGAGCATGAAAGGTATTATTTTAGCGGGGGGTTCCGGTACTAGGCTTTTCCCAGTAACCATTTCCGTAAGCAAACAATTGTTACCTGTTTACGACAAGCCAATGATATATTACCCTCTTTCTGTCCTGATGATTGCTGAAATTAGGGATATCCTGATTATTACTACCCCACAAGACCAAGAATCGTTCAAAAGACTACTAGGGGATGGCTCAGAAATAGGTTGTAGGATTGAATATGCTGTTCAAGCGGAACCCAATGGTTTAGCTGAAGCCTTTATTATCGGTGAAGAATTTATAGGTAAGGACAAGGTTGCCCTAATCCTTGGAGACAATATTTTTTATGGTCATGGTTTGGGGAACTTGCTAAGAAGTAGGACTAAGATTGAAGGAGCCTCCGTTTTTGCCTACCCGGTCGATGACCCCGAGAGGTATGGAGTTGTTGAATTTGACGAAAATCAGAAAGTTATAAGCATTGAGGAAAAGCCTGATAATCCAAAATCCCATTTCGCGGTACCTGGACTCTATTTTTATGACAATAAAGTTGTTGATTATGCAAAAAGAGTTGAACCGTCCGCTCGAGGGGAAAAAGAAATAACTTCACTTAACCAGATGTATCTGGCTAATGACGAATTGGAGGTTGGGGTAATGGAACGTGGTATGGCTTGGTTAGATACCGGCACGGTTGAGGCGATGCATGATGCCTCTGAGTTTGTAAAGGTTATGGAGAAACGAACTGGCACCAAAATTGCCTGTATTGAAGAGATTGCCTTTTTACATGGATATATCAGCAAGGAACAGGCATTTAAGGCCTCAAAAAAATACAGTAAGAGCGGATACGGCGCGCATATCTTAAAAGCAATTTCAATGTGACAAATGGAAGAGCCAAGAATCATTGAGTTACCTAAAATATTGGACGTAAGAGGGAACCTAAGCTTTTTTGAAAATCACAACCAGCTCCCTTTTGAAATCCAAAGAGCATACTGGATCTATGATGTGCCAGGTGGAGAAATTAGAGGTGAACATGCCTTTATAAAATCCACAGAGCTAATCATTGCCCTATCAGGTAGTTTCGACGTAATCTTAAACGATGGTCAGAATGAGATGAAATTCAATTTAAATAGGTCATATTATGGGCTATATGTTCCGAATTTGTATTGGAGACGTATAGAGAACTTCTCGACCAATTCCTTATCGTTGATTGTTTCCTCAATTCATTATGACGAGAAAGACTATATAAGAGATTTTGATCTTTTTAAAAAAATAAGAAATGAAGCAGCCCAAAAATACCGTCTATGATTGCTCGGTTATAGATATTTCCAAAGTACATAGTGATTCTGGTAATATCACAGTAGTTGAGAATAACCAAAATATTCCGTTTGCGGTCAAAAGGGTCTATTACCTCTATGATGTGCCAAGTGGCGAAGCTAGAGGTGGACATGCGCATTATGAACTAGAGCAATTTATTTTGGCGGCCAGTGGGAGTTTTGATGTAATTATTGATGACGGTACCAACAGAAAGAGAGTCTCTTTGAACCGGCCCAATTTAGCCTTGCATATAGTTCCGGGGCTCTGGCGGGAAATTGACAATTTTTCTTCGGGTTCTATATGCTTGGTATTGGCCTCAAATATTTATGAGGAAAGTGATTATATTAGAGAATATGATTCTTTTTTAAAGTATGTTGAAAGGTAAAATTGGATTTGCCGGTGAAGGTTGGGGAGCAGTCTCGGCTGTTAAGGGTTTAAAGAAGAATTTTGAAATTCAGGCCCTGACAGAAGACGAGACTGTATTAAGCGAAATGGATTCAACAGATACAGCTGTTAATTTTTTCGAAGAGTTCGAGTGCGAAATTGTAGTATGTGCTGGATACCGACCATTGATAAAAAAAGAAATACTTGAAAAATATGATGTAATCAATATTCATTATTCCCTATTGCCTGCATATAGAGGATTACATTCTACCGCATGGGCTATACTAAACGGTGAAGAAGAACTGGGTTTGACCATTTTCCGGATCAATCAATTTATGGACGACGGCCCTATTATATATCAAAAAGCCTTCGAAAAC
>JBCCUY010000373.1:0-3339 GCA_039196145.1 Bacteroidota bacterium | reverse complement strand
TATTGTCCACGGCATCGGCCAGAATGTTGGTCTGGGAGACCACATCGGCCAACTCAAAACCACCTATGGTGATAACCCTTTCTTCTTGTTTGGTGGAAGATTTTTTCCCTCGACAACGACATCTTCCAACGCTTGAACAGCTTCCAGTAGGTAAAATCCAATGTTAAATCATTGGTGACGGAATTGGCTTGGGTTTTGGCAGAAAAACCAATGGAACTTACTGTAATTATGTAGTCTCCCTTGCGGACGTTTTTGATTTGGTAGACACCATTCTCATTTGCTACCGCATATTTATTATTTCTGTCAAGATTTACTGTAGCGTAAGCTAGAGGCTCCCCATTTTCGCTTTTTACGATTCCAGAAACAATGTATCTGACAAAGTGATGATTACACTTAATTGGGGATTCTCTACCTGGATTTAATGGCGTTTTGTAGTACTGGTGAAGGTTCCTCTTCTGCAAGCTTACCTACTCGGGCGTTTATGATTTCTCTTTCAACGATTTTCTCTTGGTCTACCTTTGAAAGGCGATTTAAATAGTATCTGCTAATCAATAAACCTGAAACTCCGATGATCAACCAAGTGAAGTCCACACTGAATACGTAATACTGCCCATTGGCAAGGGAATTCCAGATCCAGTCTCCTGTGATTGCTCCATTGACAATGGGAATAAGCAACCCAAAAACACTACCAAGGACGATATAGTTTCTGTTCAATTTGCGGTAGTCATTCCAAAAAAGTCCAACGATCGTGAGAGCCAACCAACCCAAAAAGAAAATGGAATTGACGTAGAAAACCCTATCCGCCAATTCCATGGGAACCAGTTTATTGGCAATAAATATCAAGGCCACGGCGGGGAACATTGAAAGTGAAATGGCCAAATATACTTTAGTGACCCGATGGTGAAATCTTCGCTGTTTGTCCGTGTAATTGCGTTTATCCCTTGCCGTTCTCCAGATCATGACTCCGCTGATAATGATATAACAGGTAATCATGGCCAAAATGAAGTATATGATCTTCAAAAAGATTCCCCCAAAAGTGGCATAGTGAAGTTTGATCAAAACCCCATAGGCGCTCTTAGAATACGGTTTCACATCGGGTTCAATCGCTTCAACAAGTTCACCATCTTTATAGCTATAGACCAATATTCCATCACCTGCAATTCCTATATGATCATCTAGTCTAGCGCTTATGGTACCGTCTTCCTTTCCATAATTGGAAGTATAGATATAGGTAACATTATTGTCTGGATAAGACGATTTTATTTTATCATAAATATGGTTGAAGCCTACCCCGTTTTCTATCAATTGGGCATCTTTATCATATTTGATGCCAGCATCTGGCCGAACAGCTTTGACCACCTCGGTGGTATCTCCATTGAACATTAAAAAAGCACTCGGAGCCAACAATAGGATGGAAAGACCCAAGAGCGCTCCCGTTACCGCATAAATGATTTGAAAAGGAAGCGTAATCATCCCAAGGGAAATATGCCCGTTGGTCCATATTTGCTTCCATTTACCTTCAGTAGTAAAAGCATAGAACTTATTGACAATGTTTTTCCAGTGGGTCAAGATTCCTGTAATTATCGCAAACAAGAAAAAGAATGCCACCAATCCCGACAAGTAAAGCCCAATGACCGGTATCTGATGAAAGTAATGCAATTCATAGATGGTACGGGCCATGTGGGTTTTTGGCTCCTCTCCCAAGGAAAGTAAATCGTAAGTTACGGGATCCAAGGTAGCCGTGAAGCGATCAATACCCCCATCCTCATTTATTGTTCTACCATAAAAACTAATCAAAGGATTCGCCTTGCTTGGAGGCACAATTCCAAAAAGTCCCGTATCGTTAAAATCTTCAATCTCTTTCGAAACTACGCTGACCACCTTGTCATAATCCACACTATCCGGGTCTACTGCCTCCACTCTAGCCTCAGGGTTTTCCCACTGATACATCTCATCCATAAACAAGGCTACAGCCCCAGCATAAAAACAAACAAATAGCGCAAAGCTTATTACAATTCCCGATACGGTATGGGTGTGAAACATCGCATTATGCAATCTTGGTTTTAGCGATTTTAGTTTCATTGCGCTGAGAATTTAATTGTTTGGTTATTATTTGTTCAAAAAGATAATGGCCCCAAAGAGTATGGTTAGAAAGAGATAAATTCCCCAAACCTTCCATCCATTTTTAACAAGAAATGCAATAACCATTAAACCTGCCCATAGAAAAAAGGAAGTATACGCTGAGGTAATGATCAATCCACCTTTTTCTTCCAATAAGGCACCTAAGGCATTATGAAATAAAATGGTAACCAGAAAACCACCAAGAATACCTGCTGTAATCTTTAGAACTCGTTGACCCGGACTGGATAAGTGTTTCGGATTTGCTGGCATTATAGCATGTTTTCTATAGTTATTATCAATACACTCAGTCCTGCCAAAATATAGGCATACCTGTGATTCAATGGCAACAGGCTGATGGTAAGACAAAGCGCAAACATAACAGTGATCATAAAAATCACCAAACCCGTGAAAAAACCATATTGTAAAGCCAAAATGGCTGTCGCTATGGCAAATAATCCATAGGCAATCCATCGTTGTTGATTAGGTCTGACCTTAGCTATGCCTCCAATTTTTCTTAAGTGTTTTGGAAAGTGTTTTGACTTTGCATAAAGAATAAAACAACCGACAAAAATTAAAACAATACCCACTACCATCTTTATTTGAAAAGCAAACATAGCTATTATTTTTAATAAATCTAAATAAGTATAGCTATATTGCAAAGCTTAATCTAAGGGGCAAATTGGTTTAACTTTTACTTATAATTCTTATATGGCCTGTGTTAGTAGTTTCAAAATAATCAAAGGAATATTTACTTCCTTTCTTGAAGAAAACGGACATCGTAAAACATCTGAACGATATGCCATTTTGGAAGAAATCTATAATACGGATGAACATCTTGATATAGATACTTTGTATGATTTAATGAAAAGTAAAAATTATAGGGTTAGTCGAGCTACTATATACAATACCATAGATCTTTTACTAGAATCACGACTAGTTCGAAAACACAAGTTTGGGGATAAAGCTGCCCATTTCGAAAAGTCTTTTTTTGACGGTAAACACGACCATGTCATCTTAACTGATACGGGTGAGATATTGGAGTTTGCCGACCCGAGAATTCAGGAAATAAAGCAGACCATTGAAGAAACTTTTAATATTAATGTAGATGAACACTCTCTCTATTTTTATGGTGTTCGAAATCAGAAATGAAAGCCATTGAAAAATCTTTTTAACGGTCTGATAATCAGAGGGTCCTTGGTTCGAGCCCAAGAGGGGGAG
>JBCCUY010000372.1:0-3346 GCA_039196145.1 Bacteroidota bacterium | reverse complement strand
CTTTTTGGACCAACTAGGTATGAAACACTAATTTTGCTAGTTTCATTATTTTAGAAGAATCTGTTTAAGCGATTTTCAGTGTTAAAAACTTAATGAAATTCCTAATTGCCCTACCCTTGGTTGTGGGGAAACACCACCATCTTGTCCCGTGGCAAGGGTAAAATCCCCTTTTTGGAAACTCTGACCTCTAGTAACTTCTGGATCGAGACCACTATATTTGGTGAATGTTGCCAAATTATTGGCGCTTAGAT
Source organism: Bacteroidota bacterium (assembly GCA_039196145.1). Classification (GTDB taxonomy): domain Bacteria; phylum Bacteroidota; class Bacteroidia; order Flavobacteriales; family Flavobacteriaceae; genus Flagellimonas. The sequence goes on along the minus strand of JBCCUY010000372.1, from coordinate 3,095 downwards.
ATATACGAAAATGAGAAACCGTGTCATTTGTCCATTTTTTTAACTTCTCAGAATCTAATGTATAACCAATCTGTAAATTTTGGATTCTCAAATAAGCTGCATCCTCCACCCATCTATCTGAATATCTTTCATTTCCATTGGGGTCTCCAAGAGCTAACCTCGGATTTCGGATGGAATTTGTTGAGCCTTCAAATGTCCAACGGTTCAAAACCGAAGTGCTAAAATTGTTGCGACCATCGGGTCCGTTAAGCACAAAAGAGGCTCCAGCGTAGCTTTCAAGTCCCCTTCTTGCTTGGTTGTAGACCTGTATATCACCAACACCCCTTAACACCGTTGAAATATCAAATCCCTTATATTTTGCAGATAGGTTAATCCCATAAAAGACACCGGGAATAGGGCTTCCAATAAAGGTTCTATCATCAGCATTTATTTGGCCATCATTATTAATATCAACAAAACGAATATCACCTGGTTGCACTTCGGTTGAAAAAGAATCGGGCAACGCAGCATTTGCTTCATCAATATTTTGATAAAGCCCATTGGTCTTATATCCAAAGAAATGTCCTAGACTCTCCCCTTCAATTGTCCTATGAGTTTGTTGACCTCCAATTCCCGTTATAATTTGCGTGATTGGCCCTAAATCCAAAACCCTATTTTTAACGGTTGTAAGGTTACCCCCTACACTATATTCAAACTCACCTATTTTATCACCGAAGCCCATGGAAAGCTCAATCCCACTATTTCTGATTTTTCCTATATTGGATTGGGAAGGCAAGAAAAAACCAGATGCAAAGGGGATTGGAAGTCCAAGAAGAACATCTTTTGACTGCTTGTTGTAATAGTCAATTGTCAAATTGAATTTTTGACCAAATAGGACGGCATCAAACCCTAAATCAAGCTGAGAGCTTGTTTCCCATGTGATTTCTGGATTTGCAAACTCAACTGGTGCTGGCGCACTGACCACAGTTTGGTCATCTCCGATAACATAGAAGATATTGTTGTTCAATGCGGTTAAAAATGGAAATGAACCAGGAGTGTTTTGATTCCCATTTTGCCCCCAACCTACCCTTAGTTTTAGGTCAGTGATAACCTCGTTTTGACTAAAAAAATCCTGAGAAATTCTCCATCCAGCAGATAGCGATGGAAAAACACCACTTCTAAAGCCTTTTGAAAAACGAGACGTAGCATCTCTCCGTATGTTAGCCGTAAGTAGATATTTCCCCTTGTAATTATAATTAATACGGCCTAGCCACCCTTGCAATGTCCATAAATCTGCTTCATTGGCGGCAGCCATGGTAGTTCCTGTTGAAGGAAAATTAGGGTTGAACAAATCTCGTCCTTGCAATCTTATTTTGTTAAAACGAAACTTAGTTTGTTCAAAACCAAATAGTGATGACAATTGATGGTGACCAAATGTCCTGTCATAACTCAATGTAGCTGATGTGGTCAGCGCAAGCTCATTAGGCCGAGATTGAACAGACAAACTCTGATTGATCTGCATAGGATTTAATGGCAATCCACTAGAACTAATATCTCCGGCACCAACCGTATAATCGATTCCTACCGAAGTTTTAAATTTGAGTTTGTCTGTAATAGAAATTTCTCCATAGAAATTACCGAGAACCTTTCGAGCTTGTAAATCAACGGATTCGATTCGGGAATCTGTTCTTGCAACCAGATTAAGACCTCTTGCGGCCTCTCCACTTAAACCATTTAAATTTGATGGACTTTCCAAAGCATAACCTAATACTGCACTTGATGCATCCCTAATTGGAAAAAATGGTGCATTGAGCGCTGCATTGAACCCAGCAAAGGTAGCTGGTTCACCTTGGACCGTTCTGTCGAATTGACTTAATAATAGGGATTGGCCAACCTTGAACACCTTGCCTATTTTGACGTCAGTGTTGACTTTTAAAGAATACCTCTTAAAACTTTGGGCCAATTCCACACCTTTTTGGTCTAAATAACTTCCAGAGATAAAATAGTTGGCTTTTTTAATACCCCCACTTACGGTAAGGTTATGATTTTGTGAATATCCGTTTCTAAACACCGCATCCTGCCAATCCACAAAAGGTGCTGCACTAAAGTTGGAAAAATCCCTTCCAAGTTGTCTTTGAATATCGATAAATTGTGATACGTTCAAAACCTTTCTTTTTTGCTGTACCCAGGACACGGCACCATAACCATTATAGGCGACCTTTGCTTTACCTTGATTTCCTTTTTTAGTGGTCACAATAATGACCCCATTGGCGGCCCTGGCGCCATATATGGCTGCGGAAGCTGCGTCCTTTAATACGTCTATGGATTCAATGTCATTCGGATTTATACCCGCCAACGGGTTTGACTGGGTAGCTGAGGAGGTGTTTACAATTACATTTGTAGTAAGTACAATCGGAACATTATCTATTACCCAAAGTGGTGCGTTTGAACCTGCTGTGCCAACTCCACGAATGCGAACATTTATGGGTGCTCCGGGATCACCACTCCATGTAGAAATATTTACTCCAGCAACCAAACCAGCCAATACTTCATCCGGACTGGTAATAGGTTTGTTTTCAATAAATTCACTGCTCACTGATGCCACTGATCCTGTCAAATCAATTTTTCTTTGGGTGCCATACCCAACAACTATTACTTCTTCCAATTGGGAGGAGTCGGGATTTAATTTGATTTTAAGGGGATCTTGGTTGACTGGCCTAATCTCTAAGCTCTCATATCCGATATAGGAAATAATCAATAGAGGATCCGCATTCGTTGCATTTAATTCAAAATTACCATTTTCATCAGTTGTAGTTCCTTTTAGAGTGCCTTTTTCAATTATGTTCACGCCCAATAACGGAACTTCTTGATTATTTAATATTTGACCCCTTATGATTATATCATGTTCCTCCTTCTTTATTTGCTCTTGAACATTGTTGTCTAATTCGGGGGTTGCGGGAATCTTTATAATAAAAATCTGTTTTTCGACTATATTGTATTCAATTCCCCAGTCAATTAATACCGTTTTCAAAATTTGGTCAATACTTTCATTCTTAGCGTCAAGGGTGACCAAAAAGTCAGGTTCAATATCCTTTATTCTATAAACAAATCGAAAT
>JBCCUY010000371.1:0-3350 GCA_039196145.1 Bacteroidota bacterium | reverse complement strand
TTGTTTCATGTGCTCCCGCAATTGCGAAATGCAATTTCTATTTCTAGTCTTTACAGTTCCCAAAGGGATATCCAAGGTTTCGGATACTTCTTTTTGGGAATAACCTTTAAAATAAATAAGATCTATAAGCTCAATACATTTTTGCTTTAAATTTTTGATAAAACCAATTATGCGGTCCGTAGTGACATTCCCTTCGGGATTCTCATCTGCCCGCTCCAAAATACCTACGAAGTAATCTGCCGACAGGTTCAGTTTTTGATTTTTATGGGATTTTGAGCGTAGTTCATCGATTGCGGCGTTTCTGGCAATGTTCAACACCCATGTAAAAAACCGACCTTTTGAGCTGTTGTAAGCATTGGACTTTTCCCAAACTTTGACGAATACATCTTGACAAATTTCCTCTGCAAGTACCTCATCATGGACAATGGTATTGATTGCCCCACAAATATTTCTTGCGTACATGGCATACAATTGCTCAAAGGCCCTTAAATCCTTCTGCTTAAAACGTTCTACCAGTTCCTCAAGCTGCATGCACAGGTTTTAGGTAAAAATAGAGAATGGGGCAATGTCATGCAAAAAAGCGGCCCTTCAAATGGGGCCGCTTTATCATAATGTTTCTTGTTGGGTGGACTCTACTTTGCTCTCAGTGTTTTTATCAAATCAATGGTTTGGCTTACTTTTTTGGTAAGTCCCACATAATCTATACTTCCACTGGCGTCCTTGACAAACAGTTTGGACCCCATTCCCACGCAATGTACACCTGCATCAAACCAAGCTTTTAAATTCTCTTGGGTAGGTTCCACCCCTCCCGTGGGCATAATACTTGTCCAAGGAGATGGGCCCTTAATCGCTTTAACAAAGGCAGGTCCGCCAACTTGAGTTGCTGGGAAAATCTTAACCACTTCAGCTCCCAACTCTTCGGCATACGAGATCTCGGTCAAGGAACCACATCCAGGGGACCAAGCGATTTTACGTCGGTTGCACACCTTTGCCATTTCGGCATTTAAAACAGGGGATACCACAAAATTGGCACCCGATTGAATATACAGCGAGGTGGTACCGGTATCCACCACGGAACCGATTCCCAAAATCATTTCTGGAGTTTGAACGGCTGCATATTTGTTCAATTCCGCAAACACTTCATGGGCAAAATCGCCCCTATTGGTAAATTCAAAAACTCTCACCCCACCTTCATAACAGGCTTGAAGCACCTTCTTGCAAACTTCAATATCCTTATGATAGAAAACAGGTACCATTCCTGTTTCCTTCATTTTTATCGCGACTTCTATACGTGTAAATCGTGCCATTTCAAATATTTTATCGTGCAACTCTTCCGGAAGCATCACCTCCCATTAACTTTTCTACTTCTGCCACTGTTACCAAATTGGCATCCCCCTTGATTGTATGCTTAAGGCATGATGCGGCTACAGCAAAATCAAGAGCATTCTGGTCATTTTCTGGATAGGTTAGCAGTCCATAAATAAGTCCACCCATAAAGGAATCTCCTCCTCCAACGCGGTCCACAATATCCGTAATTTGGTATTGACGAGTATCATATAAGGTAGTGCCATCGTAAAGTACACCGGCCCATGTGTTGTGCGATGCGGAAATAGAGCCCCTTAATGTGGTAATAACCTTGGAAGCTTTAGGGAATTTCTCCATCATTTGTTGGCAGACGGATAGAAATGCCTCGGCTTTGACATGGTGTCCTTCGGTTTGAACGCTGATACCTTCCGGTTTAATTCCAAAGTGCATTTCGGCATCTTCCTCGTTGCCTAAGATTATATCACAATACGAGGTCAGTTCGGTCATAATGGCTTCTCGATCACCCCCGTACTTCCAAAGTTTGGCCCTGTAGTTAAGATCGGTTGAAATAGTCAGGCCCATTTCGCTAGCCACCTTAACCGCCTCCAGACATGCATCTGCAGCTCCTTGCGAAATAGCAGGAGTAATCCCGGTCCAATGAAACCATTGGGCATCTTTGAAAACCGCTTTCCAATCTATCATACCAGGTTCTATTTCAGACATGGCCGAATGGGCACGATCATACACCACCTTGCCCCCCCTACTTACAGCACCCGTCTCAAGAAAATAGATTCCCAAGCGATTCCCGCCAAACACAATATTTTGGGTATTCACCCCACGTTTACGCATTTCCATCAAAGCACATTGACCCAAATCGTTTTCAGGCAAGCGAGTTACAAAATCTACAGGTATTCCATAGTTGGCCAAGGAAACCGCAACGTTGGATTCCCCACCACCGTACACTACGTCAAATGAGTTGGCCTGCGAGAATCGTAAAAATCCGGGAGGGGCCAATCTTAACATGATTTCCCCAAATGTTACAACTTTTTTCATCTTTTGTTTAAGTTAATTTCGTTAACGTACACGGAAGTTTTTCAAAAAATACCCCTTAATAGGGGCACATGTATTCCGTTAACGTACACGGATTAACACAAATGTAGTATATTGCGGTAGAATTAAAAAGTTTTTTTCCTCTTTTTAGCCCTATGAAGAAAATCACCATCAAGGAAATTGCCAACAAAGCGGGTGTATCCATTGGAACCGTAGATCGGGTTTTGCACAATCGTGGAGAGGTTGCACCCAAAACCAAGGATTTGGTATTGCAGATTGCCAAAGAAGGCAACTATACGACCAATGTATACGCCAGAACCCTTAAACTGAACCGTACGTTTACCATTGCGGTGCTCCTACCCAATGACAACGAATATTGGAATCTTCAGAACAAAGCCATATCCGAAACCGCAGAAAAATATCAATCACTTGGTTTATTGCTGACATTTTTTACATTTTATCGCAAGGACTCCGCTTCCCAGGCACAACAGGCAAGGAAACTTCTTGCAAGCAATCCTGATGGAGTAATTCTAGCCCCTCTGGTTGAATCAGGGACTACCAACTTTACCAAACGGTTGGATACCTTAAAAATTCCATATGTGTTTGTAGATTCCAATCTCAAAAATGCCAATCCGTTTTCCTTCATTGGACAATCTTCTTACCAGGCTGGTCATTTGGCCGCCAAATTGCTCAATCTAGGTTTTCCAGAAGGAAAGCGCACCTATATTGTGCGGTTCCATGATTTTGACAGTTTGAACAAAACTATTGAGGAAAGGATAAAGGGTTTCCGGGATTTTTACCGTACCAAAGGTTTTGATCCGCTTCTGATCACGGAAATGGACCTCTCAAAATATGCCCAAAACTTTTCGCACCAAGTAAATGTTGAAAATGGTGAAGAGCCAATCCATTTCTTCGTGCCCAGTTCAAGAGCCCATCAGTTGGCCCGCACTTTAGCTGAACTCGACCAACACCCAAGAATTGTGGGTTTTGACCTT
>JBCCUY010000370.1:0-3360 GCA_039196145.1 Bacteroidota bacterium | reverse complement strand
GGACACTTTAAAATCCTTTTTTAAAAAACATGCTCCTAAACTTCATTGCTATAACCCCAAAAATGGCTTCTCGGACAATGGCTGAATTCATCTTGGATTTACCGTTGACCCTATCGGTAAAAATGATTGAAACTTCTTCAATTTTAAACTTCTTGAGATAGGCCCTGTATTTCATTTCTATTTGAAATGCATAGCCTATGAATCGGACCGCATCCAAGTTGATAGCTTCCAAAACCTTCCTGTGATAGCACACAAACCCAGCCGTGGGATCATGAACTTTCATTCCCGTGATCAATTTCACATAAAAAGAGGCTCCATAGGAAAGTAGGATTCGGAACAAAGGCCAGTTGACCACATTTACACCTTTCTTGTATCGGGAACCTATGGCTACATCCGCTCCGTTAAGGCATGCCCTGTGAAGGCGCGATAAATCTGCGGGGCGATGTGAAAAATCCGCATCCATTTCGAAGATATATTCATAGTCACGTTCCAAAGCCCATTTAAAACCATGAATATATGCCGTCCCCAGACCTGATTTTTCTTTCCTGACCTCTAAAAATAATTGTTCAGGGAACTGCTCCTGTAAGTTTCTTACATTATCCGCCGTTCCGTCCGGGGAGTTGTCGTCCACCACCAGAACATGGAAGTTTTTTTTAAGATCAAAGACAGTTTTAATGATAGCCTCAATGTTCTCAATTTCATTGAAAGTAGGAATTATCACTAAACCGTCTACCATGCTTGTTTTGTTAGAGAGCAAAAATAAGGTTTTCTGGTTTGCCTAGAACGCATTGTCCCTTCCTAGTTGTTTATCAATATTTGTAACTTTGGCGCATCTAAAATTCGTGGAATGACCCAAAGGTTTCCCAAGCTTTTTCTATTACTTCTCACCGTCCTCCTTATTCTTAATCTTGTTCAGGCTGCCTTCACCGAACTGATTTATGATGAAGCTTACTACTGGTACTATGCGCAGAACTTGGATTGGGGCTATTTTGACCATCCGTCGATGGTTGCCCTAATGATCAAAATCAGCAGCGTATTCTTTAACGGGGAACTGGGTGTGCGGTTTATGAGTTGTCTGCTCTCGGTAGGCACCTATCTATTGTTATGGGAATTGGTGAATCATCCAAAAAAGAAGGAGTATGTAATACATTTTTTCCTTCTCGTATTTTCCATGACCCTTATGAATGCGTATGGGTTCTTCACCCTACCGGATACGCCCTTGCTGTTTTTCACGGCGCTTTTTCTCCTGCTATACAAACGTTTTTTGGCAAGCCCCTCCGTTTGGGTTACGCTGCTATTAGGGTTGACCATGGCCGCTTTAATGTATAGCAAGTACCATGCTGCGCTGGTTATTCTGTTCGTGTTTCTGTCCAATATAAAGTTGGCTGCCCAATGGCAGGCTTGGTTGGCAGTTGGTGTTGCACTGTTGTGTTACACTCCACATTTCCTCTGGCTTTTTGAGCATGACTTTGTTTCGATACGCTATCATTTGTATGAGCGGCCCAATCAGGCCTATTCCTTTGAAAAATTCACCTTGGGATATATAGTAAACCTAGTGGCCATTTTTGGACTGTTGTTCTATTGGGCGTACCTATCACTGATCAAAAGCAAGGAAACCGATACGTTTTCCAAAGCACTTAGATACCTCATCTATGGGGTAATCATTTTCTTTTTTATATCCAGTTTCAATAGAAGGGTTCAGACCCAATGGATTATTATCATTTCCATCCCCATGGCAATTATTGCTTTTCGACATTTGATTGAGGATGCTAAGAGTAGAAAATGGATGTATCGAATCGGCATCGTTAGTGCCCTATTGCTGCTTTATGCAAGGGCGTGGCTAATGTACCAACCTTTGCTACCCATACTTTACGAAGCCCACGGCAATAAAGCCTGGGTAGCCAACTTACATAAACAGGCAGGAGATACCCCTATTGTATTTGAAAACTCCTACAGGCAATCTCCCATGTACGAATTCTATACCGGGAAACCTACTTTTTCCCTGAACAACGCCTTTTATCGTAAAAACCAATATTCCATAGATGGTTCTGAGGAACGAATTAGAGGCAAAAAGGTCCTATACGTCTCCAAATACCGTAAAAGTGGGGATGTCCAATTTCCGGATCAGGAAAACACCATTTACTATGGTATATTCATGGATAATTTTAATTCGTATAGAAAATTACAGAGCATTGTTGAAAAAAGGGATGGGGGAGATACTTGGGAGCTGAAAGTGTACAACCCTTATTCTTACGACATTCCACTTGATAGCTTAGACTACTCCTTGGCCTATACAGATGACTATAAAAAGGTGAGAGAAACCATGCCGCTTAGAACGCAACCCGCCCATCCAGAAGTGAAGCTACTCAAATCAAAGGATACGGTTTTTTATAATTTTCAATTGCCGCTTCCACAAAAAGTGGAAAATCCGGGGTATTTTAGGGTGGGAATAGCCAAAAAAGGGCTGCTTCCAGGACTAAATGGAATTCCTACTAAACTAAAACCATGAATCCAATCTATAAAACATTTGAATCTTTAGATTGGATGACCTTGGTCCTCTTTTTTAGTCTTGTGGTACTTGCCCTAGGCAAATATCTATTTCAGAACAGGTTTCTGAATTTCATGATTCTCCCCTTCAACAACAAATACGTGGTACTCTACAACAAAAAAGGGCGGCTCTTGAACTGGTTTCACATTCTATTGACCTTATTTCAGCTCATTAACCTTGCCTTCTTCCTTTTTTTAGCCCAAAAAACATTCTATAGCCCGTTGTGGGAGGACCCTCTTGCCAATTTTGCTTTGATTTTTGGGGTGGTATTGCTCTTTCAAGTAATCAAAATGGTGCTTCAATTGACGCAGGGATTCGTCTTCAATACCCAAAGTTTAATTACGGATTTACTGTTCAATAAGACTTCATATCTAAATCATAGTAGCCTGATCATGTTTGTGGCCAATGTGATTTTGGTTTACATCTTCAAAGACGCCAAAGTTGTGATTTATTTGGCTTTAATCTTAATTCTTTCCATTAATATCATCGGGCTGGTCAAGCTGATGAAGAACCATCAAAAAGTGATAATTTCCCACTTTTTCTATTTTATTTTGTACCTTTGCACACTCGAAATTGCGCCCCTAGTAATAGTTGGAAGCTATCTTAAAGATTGAAAGCTTATGAAAGTAAAGACAATTTTGGTTTCCCAACCAGAACCCAAAATCGAAAATTCCCCCTATTCACGACTCATAGAAAAAGAAAAGGTAAAGGTAGATTTTAGACCTTTTATACATGTTGAGGGAGTTGAGGCTAAAACTGTGAGACAGCAAAAAATTGATTTGAACAATTTTAGCGCTATCATTCTTACCAGT
>JBCCUY010000369.1:0-3378 GCA_039196145.1 Bacteroidota bacterium | reverse complement strand
GTAACCCCATCCCCCAAGCTAATATTCTTATATTGGATTCTCCAAAAGGTGCGTATACAGACCTAAATGGAAATTATACACTTGAAGGGTTAAGCCCAAAAACCTATTTCTTTCAGGTAAGCTATTTAGGTTATCAAACAATTACGCAAAGCGTACAAATTCCTTTTGAAGGTTCTCTTGATTTTCAACTTTTACAAGCATCTGACCAATTAGGCGAAGTTGTGGTTACAGCCAATCGTAGGTTACAGGACATTCAAAAAACGGCTGCATCAGTTTCGGCTATTGGAGCTAAACAGGTAAAGCAGTTGCAGGTTAAAAATTTTAATGAACTGAGCAGTATAGCTCCCAATTTTCGAAGTTATGACGATGGAAGTGTAGGTTCATTTACCCTCTTTTCCAGTAGGGGTATCACCACCTTGGACACGAATCCCGCTGTGGCCCTATATATTGACGATGTGCCCTATTTTTCAACTTTCGCCTTTCCCATGGCCTTAGGAGATGTTGATCAAATTGAGATCCTGCGTGGGCCTCAAGGGACGCTATATGGTAGAAATGCCTTGGCAGGTGTAATCAAGATTACTTCCAAACAACCCACCAACGATGTCAATGGTTATGCATCGGTAGGTGTGGGAAACCTAGGATTGAGCGAATACAATTTCGCCTTTAACATGCCCGTAGTCAAGGACAAACTGTTTTTTAGGGCCAATGCAGACATCAGCGAACGTGAAGGTTTTGTGGAAAACCTTTTTAATAGTGAGGACCTTCAGGACAGAAAGGCGTTAAATGCCAATTTCCGTTTAAAGTATTTGGCCAGTGAAAACTTAACTCTTGGTTTAAACTATAACCTACAACGCACGGAGTCTAACTCGTATGCCTTTGCTCTGGCCACTCCAGACAACACTTTTCAGGATATTTTAAGAAACGCCCCATATCAGGTAAACTTTAATGAAGATGTTTTCCGAAAGGTATTCACACAAAATCTGGCATTGAACCTCAAATACCGGTTTAATGGCGTTAGCCTAACTGCCATTACGGCCTATCAAAAAGTGAAGCAATCCCGTTTGGATGAGTTCGACTACTCTCCCTTGAACATACAAGCCGCAGCAGCTGATTTTGGCCTAGACAATATTTCACAGGAAATACGCTTGGCCTCTAGCGGGGAAACCAACTTTCAATGGACCACCGGGGTCTTTGGCTATCGTATAGAGGACAATACCGAAAATACCAATATTTCTGGGCCTGATGCCTTTGATCCGATCAATATGGTGCCGATACCACCCAACACCAGATTTGACGAAACACAGTTGAAACGTAAGGGATTGGCTGTTTTCGGGCAGGCTTCCTATGCGCTTACCGACCAATGGAAACTTAGCGGTGGAATCCGCTACGATTATGAGGAGGCTTCCGCTTCGGTGACCCAAACCTCCAGCTTACCAGGAGTCCCGGTAAACGCCTTTGAGGCCGACGCCAATTTCAAAGCCTTTTCCCCAAAAGTGTCCTTAAGTTTCCAGGCTAGTGAGGATGTTTTCCTTTTTACCAATGTGGCACGTGGATTCCGCCCGGGAGGGGTAAATACCTTTGTGGTTAATCAAGATGATGCTCCCTTTGATCCAGAAAGTACTTACAACTATGAAGTTGGTTTTAAATCCAATTGGTTGGACAACCGTTTAAAACTGAATCTTACAGGTTTTTATATCAGCTACACGGACCAACAGGTGTTTACAATATTGGATCCAGCCAATCTGGTGTTGGGTACGGAAAATTTAGGGAAATCCAGAAGTTTTGGACTAGAACTGGAAACGCAATGGGTTGCCACCAGGGGGCTTACCTTTAATTCCAATGTGGGCTGGTTAAATACGGAAATTTTGGACTACACCACCCAAGGAGTCAACTTTTTCACCTTTGAGATCATAGAAAACGATGAGTCTGGAAACGACTTGGCCATAGCCCCAGAATTTACAGGTAACTTCAACGTCAATTACGTTCAGCCCATTACTGACAAACTAAATCTGGAATCCTCTGTAGACTATAACTACCAAAGCCAAATGTTCCTGGATTATTCCGAAGCCACCTTTCAGGAAGGATATGGATTGTTAAATGCCCGATTGGGGGTAACCTCAAAGCATTTCGACTTTTTCGTTTGGGGTAAAAACCTTACGGATGAGGTCTATTTTAGTTACGGGTTCGGTATAGCCGGATTTACAGGTGCATCCTTCGGTCTACCGCAAACCTATGGGGCTACTTTGACCGCAAAATTCTAACTCCATGAAAATTGGCATTTACATCATAAGGTTTTTATTGGCTCTCACCTTTATTTATGCGGGGGTAGAAAAACTGTTTATGCCTTATGACCCATCCCTCTTTCGTGCAGATGCGCAGGAAGCAGCGGAAGCTTTCTTCACTTTTTATGAGTTCCTACAAAGGTCTGGATATCTGCACTTTGTTGGGTTTTTCCAACTACTGTGCGGAATACTGCTTGTCTTTAAACGCACTTATTTGTTAGGAAGCATAATGCTTGTGCCCCTAATGTTGTGTTTGCTGATGACGCATGTGTTCTTCTCAAAATATATGGGCTTATCCTTTTTGATTCCACCCTATTTTTTTTGAACTGCCTGGTCTTATTTTTTAGGCGAACCGATTGGCTACCATTAATACTGCAAAAACAAAAAACCTTGATATAGATGGATACCCGCTTAATTTTTGAAATTGTATTTGTCGTTTTCATTATCATGATGGGGGTTATCCGGCGTCCATTCGAGAAATCGGTAAAGGATAATAATATAGATGTCCAAAAAAAGGATACAGAGGAAAAATGGTTATTGGGACTTACCTTTTTGGGGATGTCCATAATCCCCTTGCTTTATATTCTGAGTCCATGGCTAGATTTTGCCGACTACCAACTCCCATTGCTCCTGCAGATTTTTGGAGTAGTATTGTTGATTCCTGCTGCAGTACTTTTCTACAGATCGCATAAGGATCTGGGGAATAACTGGTCCGTGAGCCTAGAAATCCGCGAAGAGCACACTTTGATTACCGAAGGTATTTACAAGAGTATACGACATCCAATGTATACGGCGATTTGGCTCTGGGTATTTTGTCAAGCGCTATTACTACAAAACTACATTGCTGGTCTTTCGGGAATCGTTTGTTTTGGACTCCTATACTTTTTAAGGATAGGTAAGGAAGAAAAAATGATGGAAGCGCAGTTTGGGGAGCAGTACCTTCAATATAAAAAACAAACAAAACGATTGATTCCAGGACTTATTTAATGAGAAATCCGGCATGTGCCTTTATTGGCTTGCACTCCACAGAATACTTTAAAGATCAACATTGAAAACAATGACCCAAACAAAAGATCAAAAGCAATTTATTCTTAGC
>JBCCUY010000368.1:0-3390 GCA_039196145.1 Bacteroidota bacterium | reverse complement strand
CTTTTTGGCAATATTGGCTGCTACTTTGACTAGTGTGGGAGCCTTGATGGTCATTTTCCTGTTGGAAGAATATCAAAAGTTGAACCTTTGGGATTTTGCTTTGGTCATCGCAATAAATATAAGTGTGTCATTGGTCATTTCACTATACTATATACCAGCTTTATTAGAGACCATGGATTTAGGAAAAAAGCGGCAACGATTTTCACAGAAGAGGAAACGACGTATTCTCAAGTTTACCAAGGGATATTCCGCAAGTATAGATTGGATTCGGCTTTCTAGCTTAAAATGGTTATTCTTCCTACTCTTTATTTTGGGTTTTGGAATGCCAATTCACTTATTGCCCAAAAACATGGAGAACCATGGTTTCTGGGCAGACCTTTATAACGATACGCTAGGAACAGAATGGTTTCTTTCAGAACTTCGTCCTACTTTGGAAAAAATATTGGGAGGTTCCTTACGCCTGTTTACGGAGGAAGTCTATGAAAACTCATATTATATTGAGCCTCAACGAACTTCACTTAAGGTTACAGGGGCTATGCCTGATGGCTGCACAATAGAACAATTAAATGAGGTCATTCAAAAGATGGAAAATTATATTGGAAGCTTTGATCAAGTATCTCTATTTAAAACGCAAATAAACAGCCCTAAAAAATCCCGCATTATTATATATTTTGATAAAGATCATGAGTATGGATACTTTCCCTATACCCTAAAAAGCCTATTAGAACAAAAAGCCATTAGTCTGGGTGGATTGGATTGGTCGATTTATGGTGTTGGCCTTGGTTTTTCCAATGCTCTGGGAGCCGGTTATAAGAGCAATCGAATCACCTTAGAAGGCTATAATTATGATGAATTATATGATTATGCACTCGTACTTAAAAAACAATTAATAACCAATTCCAACGGACGTGCCAAAGATGTCGAAATAACGAGTGGAGACTGGGACAGTACCATACTGAACGAATTTTACCTTAAGTTCAACAGTGAAAACTTGGCCATGGACAATGTATACCAAGGCCAAGTATACGGGTTTTTAAAAAACCAGACACATTCGGAAATTTTGCAGCCCATCATACAAAACGGCCAGTTGCAACAGGTAAAACTGGTTTCGGACAACTACCGGAAATTTAATATTTGGGATTTAAGACATACACCTATCTCCATCCAGAACAAACCGTACAAGCTAAAACAACCTGCATCGCTAGAAAAAAGAAAAACAGGTAATATTATCAAAAAAAACAACCAAAAGTACCGTTTGACCGTTGCTTATGATTTTTTAGGACCTCAAGCCTTAGCAAAAAAAGTAAGGGAAAACAATTTAAATGAATTAAAGAGTAAACTCCCCATTGGCTACCGTGTTCAGGAACAATACTTTCAAGGGTGGAACAAAGAGGATACAAAACAATACTATTATCTATTTGTAGTAATTGCTATTATGTTTTTCATATGTGCCATTTTGCTGGAATCTATTAGACAGCCTTTGTGGATTATCTGTATGATTCCTATTGCTTTCATAGGGGTATTCCTTACATTTTATATATTCGATTTTAATTTTGATCAAGGTGGCTATGCTTCTTTTATACTTTTGAGTGGTATAAGTGTCAATGCAGCCTTGTTTATTCTCAATGATTACAACAACTTGAAGAAACAATACCCAAAACGAAATCACCAATTACTATACTACAAAGCATTTAACTATAAAATCATCCCCATTGTTTTAACTATAACGTCTACCATAGTTGGATTACTTCCCTTTGTATGGTATGGCCAGAATGAGGTCTTTTGGTTTTCATTTGCTGTAGGTTCTATTGGTGGATTATTGTTCTCCCTAATTGGAATTTTTGTCTATCTCCCATTATTAGAATTTTGTAAAATCTTGAGAAAATAACTCTTGGTTTGGTGAAGGTAAAATTTTCTGTATGAAGTGGCTAGCAATGAAACTTAAAGAAAAGAAATTGTTTTTTGATTTTATTTGAAGAGCCAAAAAGAAATAGCTTTTTGGTTTCTGAGATAAGAAAATACTGGGTTTAAGCAATCTGATTTGTATAGCTAAGCTCTCTCATAAAACATAAACTACAGTGTAAATCTTCAGACCAAAGTGGGCAGATTTAGCCAAATAGTTAAGTGAGGGTTTTGATTATCATTTACTTTAAATCCGCTTATTCTGACAAAGAACGAAACCACAGAATAAATTGTAAATGACATTAGGAAAAAGACCCGTGGAAAGTTCTCTGCCTAGGAAAAGATTCATATCCTATTGGTAGGCCTCCAATTGGAAGACCCCGAATCGGCCATCTACCGAAAAGAACACATTGCACCGGCTTTGTATTTCAGTTTTGGTAAGGACTTTTTAGAAGCAGGTAAGAAAGCTCTCGTGGGCAATAAATGCATGAAGAAGGCACTTCAGAGTTAAAAAAGCTACGCAGGTAGAGATCTAAATTCAAGGAGACTGTTGCTGAATTGATGCAAGACAATCACCTTTTGAAAAAAGTACAGCTGGCTTAGGGTTAAACATGGAAGCAATATGTGATTTACTAAAGCAGAGAAATAGGAAATCATAAGCCTCAAAGAGATTGGGATTTACTAGAGTACCTTCTTTAAGTGGCGCTCCAAGTACTGATGAAGACTTGCACCTTCTGAATGCTTCCCTATTTTTCAGACAGTTCAAAACGAATTTATTTTTAGCTCATGAAAAAAGCACGTTCACCGAGACATTAATTGTAGTGATGTTATAACATTGTGATTCAGGCTTGAAAGTGACCGACATCTGTCCGGACAAGGACATCAACACGTAGACGTTCTATAGCTGGAAGCACAAATACATGGGCGTGAACGCCCAATAGCCCCAGGAGCTCAAATCCTTTTATAGGCTCAAGGCAATGTATGTGCCACAGTTTAAAAGATTCCTTCATCAGCAAAACTATAATAAGAACCATCAGGTGTGATTATAATATGATCTAAGACAACAATATCAAATAGTTTGGAGGCCTTGCGTATTTTTTCGGTAATGGCCTTGTCCGTAGAGCTGGCCTTGAGCGTACCGCTTGGATGGTTATGGCATAGAATGATGGATACGGAAAGAGATTTTAGGGTTACGGCAAACAGGATACGCAAATCGACCAATGTGCCTGTTATCCCTCCCTTGGATATCTCATAGATTCCCTTGACCCTATTTCCGTTGTCGAGCAACACAACCTTGAAGGATTCGTGCAGGCCTATGGTGTTTTTATCCCAATGATCGAACAATACCTGAGCCGCCTGCGAGGAGGAACCAATCTTCTTCCATGCCTTTTTGGGAATGTTGTTTTGATACCTTATCTCTATTTCGTTTATAGCGTTCATACTGTTCGATGTTTGGGTTTTATTTCTTTGTTTTTCAATGTTTTAACT
>JBCCUY010000367.1:0-3398 GCA_039196145.1 Bacteroidota bacterium | reverse complement strand
GGGGAACTCCCAATACAAATAGTGATGTTTGGGTTGTTGTAGACCTAAAAGGGCCGGTTTAAAGCTTATACCGTCAGTAGCCCTGGGTATTTCAATTTTAATAATATCGCATAGCGTTGGCAATACATCATAAAAGGAGGAAATATGATCGGATGTGCTTCCATCTTTGATTTTACCTGGCCAACTGGCGATCATGGGAACCCGAAGTCCACCCTCATACACATTTCCTTTCGTTCTGCCCGCTCCATTGCCAAAGGGTTTGGAACTTTCAAAGAAATCAAAGTCAACACCGCCGGTATACGTGGGACCATTATCACTGGAGAAAATTATCAAGGTGTTTTCGTAGAGTCCAAGTTCCTTGAGTTTATCCACAAGCTCTCCCAACTGATTGTCAAGATAGGTAATCATGGCGGCATAGGCAGCTCTGGGATGTTGGTTTGGGAAATAGCCTTGATCACCCGTATAAGGCTTCTCGCTACCCAGAGCTTCATGGTATACGTCAACATCTTGCTTAGGTACCTGTAATGGTAAATGGGGAAGGGGTGAGGCATAATACAGAAAAAAAGTGGAGTCTTTATGGGTTTCCACAAATTCAAGTGCTTTTTCATGAATAAGTTGCGGGGCATAGTCATTTTGGATAAAATCCGAGTAGCTATTTTCAACATTAGGGTCTACATCAGATTGAAGCGGCGTGTGCGGAGGGATCAAAGCATTATTAAGTATTACTTTTTGTTCGTTTTCCCAAAGATGGTTAGGGTAGAGTGTATGGGCCTGTCGTTGGCAATTGTATCCGTAGAATTGGTCGAAACCTTGCTTTGTTGGAATGCCTTCGGTTCCTGGCCCGCCGAGGCCCCATTTGCCAAAAACTCCGGTGATATAGTTGGCTTCTTTCAGTTTTTTGGCAAGGGTTACGGTGTTCGCGGGAATAGGACGCTGTCCTTCCAGATTTGGGTCAGTCACCGCCTTTTCGTAGTTCCAGACATCCCCTCGTTCATCCCATTCGTCATTACCACGAATGTAGGCATGCCCGGCGTGTTTGCCGGTTAGAAGAATGTATCGCGCTGGGGCGCAGACGGGTGCTCCGGAATAATGCTGTGTGAAGCGCATTCCGCTTTTCGCCAATGCGTCCATATGAGGTGTTTTGATTTTTTCCTGACCGTAGACTCCAACTTCACCATAACCAAGATCATCAGTAAGGAAATAGACGATATTGGGTTTGTTATTTCTCTCCTGCGCAATCGATTCTAATCCAATCAAAAGAAAACCGATTAAAACTGATAAGGTTGAAATTTTGCGTATCATAATAGTGGTGTAAAGGGTGGGTTTTTACGAGGAAATCTCCGGATTTTCAATAGTGACAGCATTACTGGTGGGTTTAATTTTCCGATTGGTAGTATCACTCAATACCTTGACAAAAGAGGCGCCTAGGAACATAATTTGCGAGGTATAATATACCCAAAGCATGATCAATGCCAAAACGCTTGCAGAACCGAAAGTGGAGCTAATATGCATTTTTCCCAGATACATGCCTATTCCAATTTTTCCAAAAATGAATAGGAAGCTTGTAAAAATACCGCCAAACAGAGCCGATTTCCAGTGCACTTTGGCATCGCCCAAAAACCTGAACATAATGGCAAACATTACGGAAACAATGCCGAATGAAACTAAATGTTCATAAAAGAGCAAGAATTGGTGGTCCGGATTTAGATAAGCATTATGTTTTATCAAAAAGGAATTTGCAGAGGTACTTACTAACAGGATGAAAAAAAGGAAGATCAAAACCGATAGCGAGGCAAGATGCTTGGTAAAGTATCTTAGAATACTGTTCTTGGGTTTGGCTTTAATGCCCCAGATTGCATTGAAAGCATTGTGAATTTGCCCTAGCATACCAGAAGCACTTAAGGCCAAAGTGGCAAAACCGATGATCGCGGTAAGCAAAGAGTTGTGGTTTACATGTTGATTTTTAATCAAATCCTGAATTTGCAATGCGGCATCACTTCCCAAAGTATCCTTTAATTGCGCAAAAATTTCCCCTGAAACCGCTTCTTTACCGAAAATCATTCCCAAGAGCGATATAAGAATTATTATGGTGGGAAATATAGAGAAAACCGCATAGTAGGCCAAGGCCGCACCTTTTTGAAAGGTATCGCTATTGAAAAAATGTTTGAAAACGGCCTTCAGGAACTGTATCATGCACTATGCATTTGAATCTCTGCCCATTCATTCAGAACCATATCAATGTGCTTCAAGCCAATTGTCGCCAATGCCAACTTCCACATCCAAGGGGACAGCTAGTTGGTAAGCATTTTCCATTTCACTCTTGATTAGGGCTTTTACTTCTTCCAACTCTGGTTTGTACGCGTCAAAAACCAATTCATCATGGACTTGCAACAACATTTTTGTTTTATACCCTTTTTCCGAGAGCTTTTTATGAATGTTGATCATGGCAATCTTAATGATATCCGCTGCGCTACCTTGTATAGGGGCATTGACTGCGTTTCGCTCAGCAGCACCCCGCACCACTTGATTGCCCGCATTGATGTCCTTCAAATACCGTCTTCTTCCCAAAACGGTTTGAACATAACCGTTATCCCGTGCAAAATCTACCTGGTCGCCCATATAGTTACGCAATTTGGGATAGGTTTTGTAATAGGTTTCTATCAATTCTTTGGCTTCGGATCGACTTAAATCGGTCTGATTGCTCAACCCAAAGGCGGAAACTCCATAAATAATTCCAAAGTTTACGGTTTTGGCGTTGCTACGTTGTTCTCGCGTTACTTCCCCAATGGGAACGTTAAAAACCCGTGCAGCGGTAGAGGCATGAATATCCTCCCCGTTCTTGAAGGCCTCTATCATGGTATCTTCCTCGCTGAGGGCGGCAATGATTCGAAGTTCAATTTGAGAATAATCCGCGGCCAATAAGGTATAATTTTCATCTCGTGGAATAAAAGCCTTTCGCACTTGGCGACCCCGCTCCGTTCTGATGGGGATATTTTGCAAATTGGGATTGTTACTGCTTAATCGGCCAGTAGCGGCAACAGTCTGCATATAGTCCGTATGAACGCGGCCACTATGTTTTTGGACTTCATTGGGTAAGGCATCCACATAGGTGCTCTTTAGTTTTGAAAGTCCTCTAAAATCCAATACGTTTTGGATGATTTCATGATCTTTGGCCAAATAGGACAGAACGTCCTCAGCGGTTGAATATTGACCTGTTTTGGTCTTTTTAGGCTTGTCCACCAGCTTCATTTTTTCAAACAGGATTTCTCCCAATTGTTTTGGTGATGCTATGTTGAACTCTACTCCCGCGGCATTGTAGATTTTTTGTTCAAGGGACTTTATATCGTTGTTCAGGTCATCCGAAAGGGAATTTAAAAAACCTTCGTCCAAGTTGATGC
>JBCCUY010000366.1:0-3405 GCA_039196145.1 Bacteroidota bacterium | reverse complement strand
AGAGCTAATTAAACAATTTAAACACTGTAAAATGAAACGAATTTACTTAGCTTTTGCGGCTATTTTAGTGTCCGCAATGGCATTTTCACAAGGGACCATTACAGGTACCGTCGTTGACGGTGAGCTAGGGGGGCCGCTTCCCGGTGCCAGTGTTGTGCTGCAAGGCACAGAAAACGGAACATCCACTGATTTTGATGGGAATTTTACACTGGAGGTATCTGAGGGTTCAGGTACATTGGTGATTTCCTACATTGGATTTGTAGCCAAAACAGTTGCCTTTACTTCTACTGGTAATGTTGGAACCATTGCATTGGCTCCGGATGCCGAAGAATTGGAAGGCGTTATTGTAACGGGAATTTTGGACATAGCCAAGGACAGGGAGACACCGGTAGCGGTTTCTACCATCATGGCCACTGAAATCCAAGAAAAAATCGGATCTCAAGAGTTGCCCGAGGTTCTAAGATCAACACCTTCAATCTATGCTACCAAAACCGGTGGCGGATTTGGTGATGGAAGGATCAACGTTCGTGGCTTCGATTCACAGAACACTGCGATAATGATCAACGGTATTCCGGTAAACTACATGGAAAATGGTCGTGTATTCTGGAGTAACTGGGCTGGTCTTAGTGATGTAACCACTGCAATGCAAGTACAAAGAGGGCTTGGTTCTTCTAAATTGGCCATTAGCTCAGTTGGTGGTACGATAAATATTATCACCAAATCTACCGACTTGGAAGAAGGCGGTTCCGTGCGTTTTGGTGGTGGTAACGATGGCTACATGAAAATGGTGGCTTCATACAATACTGGTAAAAACGAAAAAGGCTTTGCCGCAAGCATTTTGTTGGGAAGAACTTCTGGTGACGGCTACGTTCAAGGAACCGAATTTGAAGGTTACAACTACTTCATTGGTTTGGGATATGAGCCAAATGCCAAGAACAGCTTCCAATTTATGTTGACGGGTGCACCTCAGGTACACAACCAACGAACTTCTAGCTTCTTTAACGTAGCTACTATTGATGACCACTTACAGTATGGTGCTTTGTACAATTTTAACCATGGATTCCTAAATGGGGAGCAATTTGGTTGGAGACGTAATTTTTACCACAAACCTGTGGTTTCCTTCAACTGGGAACACAGATTCAATGATAAAACCACCCTTTCTTCATCGGCCTATGCCTCTTATGGTAGAGGTGGGGGAACTGGGGACATTGGTTCCGGACCAAACTTTGGTTTCGCAAGTTCCAGCAGATATAGAATTCCGGAAACAGGATTGGTTGATTATGATTTGATTTCCCGATATAACTCTGGTGAGGAAGTTACCTTTTATGACGGAAACCAATATCAAATTGCTCCTACCAATGGAGAGCAAATTATTACCAGCCGTGGAGATGGAATCATCAGAAGGGCGTCCATCAATTCACATAACTGGTTTGGATTGATTGCCAATCTTCATACCGATATTAATGACAAATGGAGCTGGGATGTTGGTATTGATGCAAGATCTTACAAGGGTATTCACTACAGAAGAGTGGATAATCTATTGGGTGCTGATGGTTATTTTGATGACGATGACATCAACAATCCAGAGCACACCGTTAGACAAGATGGGGTAATAGAATCTGATTTTGGCTCTATTGTTAATGTATTTAAGGACATTGATGCTGAGGAAAAGATAGACTACTATAACGATGGTATCGTAAGATGGTTGGGTACTTTTGGACAGATAGAGTACACCGATGGAACATGGTCAGCCTTTATGCAAGGTGGGGTTTCCCAGCAAGGGTTTAAAAGGATAGACTACTTCAACTATTTGGATTCTGATCCAGAACAGGAAACCGATTTTGAAAATAGATTGGGAGGGAATATCAAAGGAGGAGTGAACTACAATGTTGACGAGGCTCACAATGTTTTTGTAAATGCTGGATACTACTCCAAACAACCATTGTTTGATGCTGTTTACCTTAACTTTAGAAATGATCTGAACCCAGATTTGACCAACGAAAAAATCTTGGGCCTTGAAGCAGGATACGGCTTGAACCTGGGAGATTTCAGGGCTAAGGTTAACATCTATAGAACCACTTGGAAAGATAGATTCCAAGATTTGGATATTGAGACTCCAAATGGAGATGAAGGTACGGCCAACATCAACGGTGTTGAGCAAATTCATACAGGTCTTGAAATCGAAGCCAATTACCGTGCTTCCGATGTGGTTCAGTTTAGAGGGATGCTTTCCATGGCAAATTGGGAATATGCAGGAAATCCGACAGGTGCCGCTTTGGATGATGACAGAAATATCATCGACCCTGAGGTAACCTTGTTCTTGGACAACGTTAAGGTAGGGGATGCAGCTCAGTTCACAACAAACTTGGAAATGATCGTTAGACCTATCGAGAACCTTAAGTTAAGCGGAAATCTATACTCTGCTTCTAGATTGTTTGCACAGATCAATGCGGAGGATTTTGATGCTGCGGACAATCAAGGGTCTTTAAGATTGCCAAGTTATAGCTTGTTCGATTTTGGCGCATACTACAGCTTTAACATTGGAAGTGGCAATGATGCTATCAGCATTGCGGCCAACGTAAACAACGTGTTTGATACGGAGTATATCGCCGAATCCTTGACCAACACTTTTGCTGAGGGTAACGACCCAACTTTTAGAGGTTTGGATACCAGCAACAAAGTATTCTTTGGTTTTGGAAGAACATGGAACGTTAGCATGCGCTATAATTTCTAGGATAAAGTCATAACAATGATATCAAAACCCTGCCCATCGGCAGGGTTTTTTGTTGCCAAATCCGTATTTTTAGTCCTCACAAACTATTCGTATGGAAATCATAAAGAACCTCCACTCCTATCTGGCCTATGTGGTACTGACCATTCTTGTCCTAGCCGTATTCAATGCCATATCAGGTCTAATATCCAAGCGGGAATTTAGCATGCACAAGGACCTTAGGGTAAGTCTTTTTGCCCTTATTTTAAACCATATCCAATTGGTAATAGGCCTTTTACTTTTCTTTATTTCAGCAAACGGTCTTAAAGCAATTCAGACCTTGGGTATGGGAGGATTAAACTCGGCAGCGCGCTTATTGGCAGTGGAACACCCCTTTACCAATATCTTGGCCATAGCATTGATCACGATAGGCTGGTCCAGGCATAAGAAGAAGGAAGAAAGCAGCAAAAAGTTCAAGAGTATTGCCATTTTCTATGGATTGGGGCTTTTGCTGATCCTACTTCGAATTCCATGGGGGCAGTGGTTTAGTTAAAACCAGAGTGGAGATTGGTGTTTCAAAAAAAGTCAGGTTGGAAAATAAGTAGATTTTGTAGGGCCTTTAATTTTTCTTACTTTCAACACAGATTAGCATAACCTCATGTTCCAATGTGCATGGGGTTTTGTTTTGAGTATTT
>JBCCUY010000365.1:0-3406 GCA_039196145.1 Bacteroidota bacterium | reverse complement strand
CTTTCTTCCATTGGCAGTCGCCATGCGTTCTCTAAAACCATGCTTGTTTCTTCTCTTCCTCTTTGACGGCTGATACGTTCTTTTCATTTCGGAACTGTTTTAATGGATATTATACTAAGGAAGCAAACTTCCCTAAAAATTCTGGGCGCAAATATACGAAGAGTTTTTACTTTGACAAGTACAACACAAAAATATTTAAATTAGTTTTTACTACTTTTGCCTGCTCTTGATTTCGCCTAAAATTTCATCACAATTATGTTCCACAAAAATATAAAATTGGTCATTGCCGCATTGATTGTCGGTTACTCAGGATATCAATTCGTAGAAGGTTATATCGGTAATGGCATAGCCCTAATATTACTATCGTTGGTGTTCATCTTTCTATATTTCAGAAATGAATTCATCCTCATGGCATTTCTTCGTATGCGCAAGCAAGATATGGAAGGTACCCAGAAATGGTTGGGCAAGATCAAAAACCCGGAAGCTGCCCTGATCAAGAAACAACAGGGGTACTACAACTACCTGCATGGCATTATCTATTCGCAAAAGAACCTTACCCAAGCAGAAAAGTATTTCAAGAAGGCATTGAAATTAGGCTTGACCATGGATTATGATGTAGCCATGGCCAAATTGAGTTTGGCGGGGATTTCCATGCAAAAGCGCAGAAAGCGGGAGGCAACCCAACTGTTGCAAGAGGCGAAAAAGTTGGATAAAAACAATATGCTCACAGAGCAGATCAAGATGATGCAACAGCAGATGAAGAAAATCTAAGAGGGCTGGCTTACCAATTTCTCATCTAATAATTCGGATAGGGAATTTCCATTTATCTGCCGGCACCTCTTTCTAGGTAATAGCCCTTCATTGGAATCTCCACCACATATTTTTTTCTAGAGCTATTATTAAGGTGTGGTTCCCGTAGCCATGGATTGTGGCGTTTCAGAATTTTATAATTGATTTCATGAAGCTTGGCAAAATCGGCCCAGCTGGTCACAGCAGTATCCACTTCCACGGAAAATGTGGGGACAGCCTTATAAAAGTCCTCTTTACCAACATCGAAGCCATATTTATCGGGGTTGGAAAGAATTTCCTTCAAAGCCAAAATCCGGAACACATAGCGCCCCGTTTCCTGCCCCAATAAAAGGTCATAGTAATTATCTGCTTTCTGAATTCTCATATACTTTTGAACACCACCCGGCCCCGCATTGTATGACGCAGCGGTAAGCGTCCAGGTTCCAAAACGCTTTTTCCATTTGTTGATATATTCACAGGCCGCCTGCGTAGATTTTTCAATATGATATCGCTCATCAACATTGGCATTGACTTCCAAACCATATTCCCTGCCCGTTGCTTTCATAAAGTGCCACATTCCAGCAGCACCTTTGGGTGAGGCAACATCTATAAGGGCGCTCTCCGCTACCGCTAAGTATTTAAAATCATCCGGAATTCCATTTTTGGCCAGAATGGGCTCAATAATGGGAAAGTATTTATTAGCCCGTTTCATCAAAAGCAATGCGTTTGACTGCCAATAGGTGTTCACCAAAAACTCACGGTCCACGCGTTCCATAACCTCTGGGTCCTCCACGGGAACAGACTCGCCTGCAAAGTTCAAGTCACTAGGTATATCAATAGCACTTATTTTGTAGCCATCCGAGACATTTTTATCATCCGAGTCCCCGTCTTTTGAAACACTCGATTCCTTTTCCACAGCATTCGGGTCAGATTGGGTGGCAAACACAAGACTACCCAAAACGACTACCAATCCAATAACAGCTAAAATATTTTTTATGTGTTTCATGCTTTTTCTCTTTGTATGATAAAGATACTATATAGAACTGCCTTCTTCTAAAATAATTGCAGGCAGATGTTCATTAAACCATCGCGCTCGATGGATAATCATGGTATGGGTACCATTTATTATTGTAATGCAGTTGGAGATATTGGCAATTGGAAAAACAGTATCCTTATCACCGTGAATATGCACCAGATTCGATGGTATTGTCTCCTGTTTCCAGTTTACAATGGAGTCTATCGCCCAATCCATATAACGCTTGTCACGTACGGAAAGATACTTCTCGTAAAGCTCCAATCTTTTGGTGGCACGTTCACCAAAGGCATATTTGGCAAGTAATTCCACATTATTGACCAAACCTGTGGGCAACAACTTGTGCACCTTGGTATACTTGGCAAACAACATTTTTTTTGGGAGTTCCGAATGATGCTTCACCGCCGAAACCACTATCAACTTTTTTACTTTGAGATATTTGGACATCTCTTGCACCAGTAGTCCTCCAAAAGACACCCCTATCAGCACGGCGGCATCATGGGTAACGAAGGAAGCCATTTTTTGTGCATATTGAGAAAATGTCATTCCCTTTTCCGGAACAAACCATTCCAATTTGTAGGTGATAAAGATTTCTTGGTCCAATTCCAATCCATCGAAAATGGTTGGGTTGGCCGCCATTCCCGGCATTAAATAAATAGGTATTTTTTGGTCCGCCATTATAGGGCTAATGCAATTGGGGCTAGGAAATTAACAATTTTTTGACTAATTTTGTATCCCTTTTGCAATAAGCCCCGCTGAAATTTGAACGAACAACCAAAAGGGAACATCAATTACCGCTTCGGTAATTACGCTGTGTCAATTTTAAAACAATACTATATGACAGAAATGGAAATTAATGACAATAGTTTCTTGCGCCAATTTGAAACTAGGGTTGATGGTCATTTGGCTAAAATTGAATACTCTTCTCAAGAGCGTAAAGTTTTTCTAACCAAACTGGTCATTCCGGAAGAGATTACCCAAGAAGGCTTCAAGGAAACTTTTATCAAAGCCGTTTTGCATGAAATCCAAGAGAAAAACCTAAGAGTTGTGCCCACAAGCCCTCATATAGCAGGTTTTTTAAGAAAGAACAGACAATACAAGGAGATGCTTCCCGTTGGAATTCGCATCTAAAACGATCAAGAAAATTTATAGAAACCTCTCCTTTGGAGAGGTTTTTTTATGCGGTTATTTTTTCTGCCACAAAATCAAATCGCACCAAACCGTCTTCATCTATTTGGGTGAGCTCAACTTGATGCAGGGTGTTCACCAAGTTTGGATTCCATGGAGCCTTTACTTTTACATAGTTTTCCGTAAATCCATGGATATACCCGGATTTATTCTCCCCTTCAAAAAGCACGGTTCTTAAAGTTCCCAGTTGACTCTCATAAAAAGCCCTTCTTTTCTTCACAGACAGTCCCCTTAGCATTTTACTGCGTTTGCTCCTCACCTTTTGGGGAACCGGATTTTCCATTTCAGCGGCCAAGGTATTATCCCGTTCCGAATAGGTGAAAACGTGCAAATAGGAGATATCCAATCTATTCAAAAAGTTATAGGTCTCTAAAAACTGTTCCTCGGTTTCCCCAG
>JBCCUY010000364.1:0-3413 GCA_039196145.1 Bacteroidota bacterium | reverse complement strand
GGCATCGTTACCCGAGGACCCTATCTGGGCATCGTTACCCGAGGACCCTATCTGGGCATCGTTACCCGAGGACCCTATCTGGGCATCGTTACCCGAGGACCCTATCTGGGCATCGTTACCCGAGGACCCTATCTGGGCACCGTTACCCGAGGACCCTATCTGGGCACCGGTCTTTGTTAATATTTTTTTGATGAAATAAGATACACTGTGAGCGATAAGCTTTATGGGAAGGGAAAAACTCAATTCCTCATTTTCAAAAAATGGCATGAAACCCATAAAAGAGACATTAAAGTATTGTCTACCTTTTGTATCTTTTAAGTCATTTATAGGGGCGTATTCCCCCTTGTAAAGATTTGTACTTGGATGCAGATCTTCTTTAAATTCGGTTACATTGTAGTATCCCAGGTTCTTCATTTCATTATCAGATACCTCCATTCCCAAATGCTCAAGAAATCGAACTACATAGTCAATGTACTTAGGGTGAATATTACCATTCCCTTTGCCTTTTATTTGCTGATTTTTTTCTATGGTTGCATGTTTTATGTTATTCTTATCTCGAAGACTGTAGATTATAGTTGATTTCCCAAAATAAGAAGCCACACAATGACGCATTAAAAATCCTTCTCTCTTATAGGCATTTTCTCCAATAAGTTGAACCCATTTAAATCCATCTTCAAACTCTAAAACAACAGTTGTATCCTCCTCTGTTTCCTTTATACTTTTTCCCTTTTTCTGATTCGCAGCATCCCACTTTTTTGTATTTGAAAGGGCTGCACTATAAGCCATCTTCTTAAGCCGGCTTGGAGCCTCATCGGCAACCAAATAGTCCAGTATATGTTCAACTTCATCTTGATTCGGTGTATTCCTTTTTAAATAATTGGAAAGATTGTGGTTAATCCAATATAGCACCTCTTTATTGGCATTAAAACGTTTGGCGTATCGGAGGTAATAGTCAATTTTCATGAATGAGTATTATGTAATTAATAATTTAAGTTTCAACTTGTAACTTTTGGCAACCGCATAGACCCTCTGCAGTATATCCTACGATAGAATTCTATGACATCCTCTTTCTTGTACCGGCCTTTTATTATTGGTTTTAGATAATACCTGTATCCATCAAAGGGGCTTATCCTTCCTTTTGTAGCAAATGATGGGACAGTCTCATAACTTACACCACAGAGTGTTGCCACTTGTTTTTTTGTAAAGTCTTCAAATGGAAGAATCTCCAATACAAAAGGATCCATCATCACTCCGCCGCTTTATACATCAGGTATACAATCCGGCACAAGAAGACCATACACGCTGCATTTAAGCATAGCACGGCTATTACCCATATTTGGAAGGTTGTCATATTTCTTAGTATTTGTAATTTGAAAATGAGCAAGAAACGATTCAATCTTTATACCATTCCTTGCCAATTATAACCAAAACTCAGTAGTAGGCATCACTAGAACATTTCCCGATTTCATGAATACAATCACTGGTTCTTTGATGTGAGATGAGGAAAGAGGAAGTAATAAAGTTTTCCACAAACTCTTTATAAATTTTAAATACATTTCTAATGTTAATTAATAAAAGTTCCTCTTCTTTTGGCCGTCTACTTTTAGATAGCAATCCTCATCTAATCACAAAAATTCTTTGATTATCCGCTAGGTCGATCAGATATGTGTATTTCATCATCTCATCTATCTCAATCACGTCCGTCATGTCGTATCTCTATTCTTTCCATGAAGTCATAAGAAATATTGTTTTTGGACTTTCTTACCAGGTCCATTTCAATGATTCAATACGTCTTCTCTTCCATCATAGCGGATAATCTTCATTGCTGCTGGTGCGTTGTCTTCTGGTTTTCGAATTTGGTGGAGACGAAATAGAGCAGATCGCCTCCACCTTCATAACGAAAACCAATTCTATCGTTAAAGCTCTTGGAAAAGGGACCACGATAATTAACTAAAACACTAATCACGCAGCCCCTTATAATCCTTTGAGTGTTTTACCACCCGAGCTTTATTTCACTTAAGTACTATACCATTCTGCTACGTTTAGCAGATTTATTTTTTCTTCGATTTAAAGTAAAGAGGCAGCTCAACATCTCCTTCGCTCAAACCCTTAACCGCATTCCATAATCCTCTTAATCTGCCCTATGCTGCCTCTCATTCACTACTAAACCCTATCTAATTTTATTCAAGATAGAGGGAGCGACTTTACGTACTTATGCATTCGTATTTATTGTCACCCTGCCGCTCCCTCACCATTGAAACTGACCTCTGCTTTAAGAGTCCAACTTTATGAAAACTTATTCTTCACCCTCTTTATATCTTGTAGCGTATAGTATCCTACATATACACTCAATGCTGCTATCGATATTCCTATCATTCTCCGGTTGGTTTTTCCTGGACAACTGGTTGTATTTCTTTGGAAACTTCTGTTATTATTTGATCAAGAATATAACCTCGGACCGTCAAATAGTCTATTCTTTTTTGGATCTGATCCAACCATTTATTAGCTCCGGTTTTATTCATTAAAATGCTCAATTACCTCCATACCTGCAACAATTGCAATGCCCGTTACCACAATACACAGCACTATTAATATTATCTTTATCATACCGCTTCTGCTTTTGATAGTTGCTTTTGACTTTCTATTGTTTTCAAGAGCAATTCCTGCATATGCGAAGATTCCATAACAACTGCATGTATATCTGAAATGAGGACATTCTTAAGTCCTATGCTTTCCAACTCCAACCTCATATTGACATAGGCTTGCATCACCAATTCAGACATATAAGGCTTAAGAAATCCTGTAGTGTCCCTATATAGACAATCCTTCTTTATTATCTGCTTTAAGTCACTGTAGTACTCTTTAGTACGTACCGTTAAATTCTCAGGATTCAAGTCTGCCATTGTTTCTTTTTATATTTTTGTACAACTTGTATTGATGGTACAAATATACTAACTATAGTTATATGTGCAAACTATTGTTAGTGTATTTTGTATTGGCATCAATCTATATCAATGTAGAAAACAATGCTAAATGTCTGTTAGTGAGAGAATTAAACAATTTATTAGATTTAAAAATTTAAATCCTAATAGCTTTAGTAAAAAGCTAGGACTAACTAATAATGTTACCATTTCAAGATTAGTAAATGAAAATCGAAGCCCATCTTTTAGTACTCTCTATAAAATAAAAGAGTCATTCCCGGAAGTCAATCTTGATTGGTTGATAACAGGAAAAGGATTGATGTTGGTAGAAGGATTAAATGAGGATTATTTACAGAGAATCAAGGACTTAGAAGAAATAATTGAAGAGCAAAAAGATCATATTAATATATTAATGGAAACCTTGAAAATGCAGAACAAAAGAAAAGCGTAGATTTACGTATTTTTTACGTAGATCTACGCAACGGGTGTATT
>JBCCUY010000363.1:0-3420 GCA_039196145.1 Bacteroidota bacterium | reverse complement strand
CTTGGATTCCGGTAATTTCCAAATCGAAGATCAAATCGGAATTTGGAGGAATGGGTCCACCACCTTGTGGCCCTAATCCAAGATGGGATGGCAAGAAAATACGAAGCTTGTCACCAACTTTCATTGTTAGTAGTCCCTCTCTGAAACCAGGAAACAATGGTGCTTCCGGACTAAAGAGCATAGGAGTGGGGAAATAACCACCACCTTGTTTTCTCCTAAGGTCAAATTTGTTGAATTTAGTAGCTACATCCTCGTAGTTGCTGTCAAACAAAGTACCATCGGGCAGCCATCCTGCATACATCACCAGTACTTTTTGTCCAACCTTGGGCTGTTCGCCTTCACCTTCTTTTAATTTTAATATTCTTAACCCGGATGGTAGCTCCTCCGCACTTTCTTTTTGGGAGGCAAACTCACTGGCAAAGTCTTCCACCATCTTTTTGAATGCAGCAACGGCTGCTTCCTCTTCGGCAAAATAGTCCGTCATGATCTGTACCGCATCAAACTTTTTGGCTTCTTTACCGTTACGGACAATTTCCACTTTGTTCATGATCACATCCACTTCGGGTTTATCACCGGTCAAGGTTTTTACGTTGGCAATGGTATCAACTACGTCCATACCGATGATAACCTCACCAAAAACCGTATGCCTTCCATTGAGCCAAGGTGTCTCCTTGTGTGTAATGAAAAATTGGCTTCCATTCGTTTTTGGTCCAGAGTTGGCCATGGATAGGATCCCTTTTTTTGAGTGGGTAAGGGAATCGTTGAACTCATCCTTGAATTTGTAGCCGGGATTACCTCTTCCGGTGCCTGTTGGGTCACCTCCCTGAATCATAAAGTCCTTGATAATACGGTGAAAAATGATGCCATCATAGTACTTCTTGCCTTTTACACTATCGGCCACAAAAGGATTGTTCCCCTCTGCGAGAGAAACAAAATTAGCAACGGTTACCGGGGTCTTTTCATGTTCCAGTTTTACGATGATATCTCCTTGGCTGGTTTGGATATCAGCAAAGATGCCATCGCCCAAATCAGCATATTTACTGGATTTGCATCCAAGCAGGACTAGAGAAAATAGCACAAGGGCCATTAAGGATTGTTTCATGATATTATGGTTTTAGATTTAGACTATCTTGATTTATAATTATAGTATGAAGTTCAACGGTTGACTTGATCGGGGTACGAGGTCCGATACGATTTCCATCTCCATGATAGCCATAGGCCTGTAGCGATGGAAACAAAAAAGTGGCCCGCTCATTGATTTTGAGTAATTTCACAGCATTTTGGAGCCCTGTGAACAATTGTTCCTTATCCACAACATAGGAGGTGGGCCCGAGCTCTTGTGCTGAATAAATAGTATCATTGGCCAGTGAAACCAAATCATAAGAAAACAAAATTTGATCGTTGGTCTTGGGACGATATAGGGCAGTATCATTCTTGATATCAAAATAATACCAGAATCCACTTGGACTGGTCTGGTAGTCATGAAGCGAATCCTGTGCTATTATTTTTTGGATAATCTCTTCTTCTTGAGCTAGGAGCGCCTTGTTGCGTTCAACGGATTCCTTAAAGAAGCTGCCAGATTTGACTTTCACAGGTTTCCTTGGCTCTGGACCTCCACAATTGATAAGTAATAGTGCCAACAAGGCAACTAGGAATGGTTTCATGCGTTCAATTCACTTTTATAGGTCTTCAACACCTCATTGAATTTTTCTATGGTTTTCTCCATATCCAGTTCACTTCTTCCGCCTGCCGCATTATCGTGTCCCCCACCGTTGAAGTGTGTTCGGGCAAATTGATTTACAGAAAAATCGCCTATGGAACGGAAAGATATTTTAATAATTCCCTCTTCTCGATTCTCAATAAAAATGACCGCAAAAATAACATCCTCCAGGGTAAGCCCATAATTCACGAAGCCTTCGGTGTCCCCTTTTTTGAAATTATTATCATCCAATTCTTGTTGGGACAACGTAATATAGGCGGTTTTGTACGTTGGGAGAATGACCATATTGCTTAGTGCAACACCAAGAAGGTGCAATCGGGAAGGAGAATTGGTGTCAAAAACCTGTTGATGAATCTCCATATGTTGTGCTCCACAATCAATGAGGTGTGCCACAACACGGTGTGTCCTGCTGGAGGTGGACCGGTATTTGAATGAACCGGTATCCGTCATGATTCCGGTATAGAGGTTGGTGGCAATATCTTTGGTAATCAGATCCACATCACCAAGGAATTCTATGAAATTGTAAACCATTTCACATGTGGAACTCATACTTACATCAGAATAGGTCACCAAGGCATAATCAGCAGGTTGTTGGTGATGGTCTATCATGATAAAATGCGCTTCCTTTTCCGTTAACGGGGTTTCCAATTGACCGGTTCTTGAGAAATGGTTAAAATCCAAAGTGAATACCACGGTGGCCTCTTCCAGTAGTTTTTTAGACTGGGAGTTTTCCTTTTCGTAGTTCAAGATAGAACCGCAACCAGGCATCCATTTTAGGAATTTGGGAAAGTCATTCGGACTTATTATGGCTGCTTTGAATCCTTTTGCCATTAAAAAACCGCGGAGCGCCAAACAAGAACCAATGGCATCGCCATCAGGGTTTTTGTGCGGTATAATTACGATTTTTTGGGGCTGGGAAAGAATAGACGTAACAGTCGTGATATCCTCTAAATTCATGCGCCCAAAGATACGATAATATCGTAGAGTGCTCATCTTGATAAGTCTGTTTTTGTTCCATGGGAAAAATTGTGGTATCAACGAAAAAGCTTTATTGGGATCGGACCAAAGAATGGATTGAGGATGGAACCTAATTTGAAAGCATCAAATCACGGCCTTTTGCGTTTGCCCGTTGCACGAAAAAGAGTAAGTTTGCGCAAAATTTAAACAAATGACTGGAAATAGAACGTTTACCATGATCAAGCCGGATGCCGTTGAAAACGGTCATATTGGTGCAATTTTGGAAAAAATAACCGGGGCTGGCTTCAAGATAACCCATGCACCCTGATCACACTCCCCACCTACCCCCTGATTACCCTCCACACCCCTACCCCCTGAACACCTTCCCCAGCCCTACCCCCTGATCAACCTCTCCACCCCTACCTCCTGATCACCCTCTCAACCCCTAACCCCTGATATTAAAATAGATTTTCCTGCTTGTTCTTCACGTTTTAAGCTAAATATTCTGCCTAAAAACGGCTACATTTTCTATATTTTTCCTTAAAAAACTTTAGTTTTCCGCGGGCTTCCTGTGTAAAGTGCTGGTATCCAGTCCACATGTATCAGTCGAAGCATGCTGAAGTTGCTGACGGACGTGTCTTCTAGAGTGTAATTTACACGACGGGATTTTGCCTGAAATAGACGAGAACAAAGATGGCTATCAGCTTGTGTTTCACCTAACAGAGAGAAAAGTACAAAAGAAT
>JBCCUY010000362.1:0-3436 GCA_039196145.1 Bacteroidota bacterium | reverse complement strand
CTAACAGCCAATAAGGAGAAGTTGTAGCTGTCTCCCAGCATGAGCACGGGCGGTTCAGCAACAGTAATGTTGAGCACTACATTGTCCAATTTATAATATTGGAACATCTGATCTACGGTATAGGTTCCTGACAACAAATCATTGTTTGCATTGGAAACTACTTGAAAGTAAATCACCGAATCATCGAAAGTACCATCCTGCCATGAAAAAATAGGCATGGACCCATTGTTATCAATAGTCACATTTTGAGGCAAATATTCGGTGGGTTTGGCACTCTGTTTTAACCGGATTGGATTGGAAAGGTGAACTTTTCCATCTTCTTCAAAGGTGACAATCACCCATTTTTCCTGAACTGGTTCGATTTCATACTTTAATAGATAACTGTTAAAAACAGAAATCAGTTCAGCTCTGCCTTTGGTATAGACGGAAAAATTGTTTTCATCCACCTCCATATTTTCAGTTTCATAAAAATTGATGTTGGAAGCGCCTTCCCTTGGGTACAAAAAGATGCTGACGATAGATGGATCTTCATTGCTCGCAGCACAAGCTATCACATTTCCCAAGATCATTTCCCTATTTCTTAGATCGTTGGCCAAGGTTCCATCCCCAGAATGTTCTTGATCATCAGAACTACAGGAAATCAATGTGAGGAAAACTACAAAAAGACCGGAAATAAGAATTCTATCAATCACCTGTAAACCATTCCAATTAATTATCCCTATAAAAGCTACGGATTACATCTTCCGCAGGTTTGTTCTGTGGTGTAAACCTATTGTCGTTTGGTCCGCCAGAATTGCCATGGTGAATGAACCATTTCCAGACAAAGCCTCCCGCAAACCAATCTTCCTTCCAGAACTCATCAAAAATTGCCTTTGTTGCATCGGCCTGCGCCTTTAGGTTAACATCCATTTGATTGCGGTCCACAAGCCATGGTTTTTTGGCGGTGAAGTCCATACTGCGATATCCAAATTCCGTAAAGAGAATAGGTTTTTCCTCCTCATTGGATAGCGCTTTTAGCTTTTCTTTCCAGGGCTGCCACCCCGTTTTTAAATGTTCCATATTTGGATGACGTTCCTCTGACAATGGAAAATACGCATCTACCCCAATATAATCCAGTTTGGCCCAGAACGGAACCCTTTTGTATTCATCCCAGTTTGAGGCATAGGTAAGTTTCCCCTTATAGACCGTCCTGATTTTGGTTATCAAATCATCCCAAAATTGAGGCCTGTTCTTTACAAACTCTTCCAATTCGGTGCCAATACAATACACCTCAGCTTTCGTTTCCTCGGCTACTTGGGCATAGGTCATTGCAAAATCCGTGTAGTCCCCTTCAAACTGTTTCCAATCTTCTTCAGAGTTCATTTTCAAATCTCCGGTAAACTCTCCGCGCCAAATCCAGATTTGAGGTTTCAACATAATCTTGATTCCCTTTTTTTTTAGTTGCTCGATGTATTGTTTGGCTCCGCGTTTGGTTTCACCATACCATTGCCTTTCCGTATCGAAAACTACACTGGGATCATTCAGGTTCCGTGTAAAACCAAAGGGCATTACCGCAGCATAGTTGGCATTGATATTCACAACAGGATCCACATGCAGTTGAGAGACCTTCCCTCTAGATCCCACGAAACTAATCCCATTGATTTTTTCTATTCGTTGTCCCTCACAAGATAGCTGTAGCAAAAAAAGAAAAAGGAGCCCTAATCTTTTCATAGTTAAAAAATTAAGACTCCTAAAATAACCTTTTAAGGCATAGCGATTAAAAAATTGCGCGCAATCCTATGTTAAATGTTTCGCCTAGTCCCGTATTGCTTCCCCTTACAAAATTGGTGTAAAGCCCTTCTATATTCAACGCTTGGGTCAACTGGTACTTCAAACCTCCTCCAAGAGCTGTGAAATCTTGTGCAAAATCGTTACCCAAATCAATTCGTTGCGAATGCTGGGCCAGGGCCAATACGGTAAACTTTGAACTTGGGAAATAGCTCAAAAACACCCCAGGGGTAAGATTCAAGCTGTTATTGGCAAAACTCTTGTCCTTGTCGCCAAAGCTGAGCTCTGAATTCAACTCGGTAAACAACTGCCATTTATCTCCGGGAAAAGTATAATCGTAGAAAAATCGATTCTGCCATATAAATCCATTCTGATCTAAAAACACTCCAGCGTTGCCGTTAACGGGAAGAAAATCCTCTGTCTCGTTATCCACCAGTGGGATAAATAAGGAGCTTTGAATGGAAAAGTTGCTTACGGAAGCAATAGGTACAAATTTTACCGATGGAGCAATAGAGGTCAGGCCGGATCTGGCGGTTCCCGTTTCTCCATCAAACTGAAACACTTCCAAAGCGCCCCGATCTGCCACTACATTGGATCTAAATTCCAAAATTGCACCCACGTTCCAACGCTTATTATTTCCTACCCCGGTATAGACCTCCAAGGTAGAGGTAAAAAATGTTTGCCTAGGTTCCGTACCCTCGGTAAAGGTACTCTCGGTCTGGGTATAGAGATTGTTGAACCATTTAAGGTCCCATTGTCCCTTACCAATTAATTTAGATGGGGTATACTGCTGAATGTTACTTCGGGCGGGGCTATCGCTGTCATCTTGGGCAATACCCATTAGGCCATACAATACCAATCCTGCCAACAGGACATAACTTTTCTTTTTCATGATGTGTAGTTGTTAAATAATTATTTGGTTTCGTTCAATGACCAGTTGTAAGGATAGTATCCTACTCTGGCCTTGGGGTCTATTTTTTCTTTTCGATAAGTATTCACAAAATCCACAAGACTTTTGCCGCCTTGGGTGAAATCGCCCTTGTACCACTCAAAAATCTGGGAAAGGTTTACTTTTTTACCCTTGATCTGTACGAAATCAGGATTGTTCAGTGAAAGCTCTGTCTGTCTTTGCAACTGAGCTTCCAAGTTTGCTGGTGTGTACGCATTGCTGATTATCGGCGGACAGCCTAAACCGGCGCAAACCAAGACAAAGTGAAATCGGGCCTCTTTGGGAAAATTTCCACGCAAGACCTTATTCTCAATATCATTAAGGGTGATGTTCTTTCCTCCAAGGTCATAAGTGATTTTATCAAAGAAACCTGCCTTGTCCAAGGGGGATTTAATGGGATAATTGTTTACGATTCCCTTGATTACAGACAGGTTGTAGGCGTTTATCCAGAATGCCTGAAAGGTCTTCGCCTCGCTTTTTGAGGCGGAAATTCCTTCTGCCATTTGCAACAATTCATCCAACTCGGAGGGATTTGAATTGATGGCTTGATATGCCACCCTGCCATCTTTTACGTACTTCGCAAAGAAAGTATCAGCCTTATTGAAAAAAGTATGTAAGTCTTGTGAAAATCCGAAATGGGACACCAAGACAAGTAAGCTTATGGTAAGTGTTTTTGAGAGTTTCATCTTTAAAATTTATGCTGATTGAACTTTCGCTTAT
>JBCCUY010000361.1:0-3461 GCA_039196145.1 Bacteroidota bacterium | reverse complement strand
CACTATCCATAAGTCATTTTCGTCGGCTACGGCCATAAGGGGCTGACCAGCACGGACTACTTGTCCCACTTCAATTAATTTTCTTGAGATTATACCTGAAGCAGGTGCTTTGATTTCTGTGTAGGAAAGCTTTAACTCAGCATTCTGCACTTGGATTTTTGCGGCTTCAATTGCAGCATCTATGCTACGGATTTTCTTAAGCGAAGCGTTGTACTTGCCATTTGAGGCTCGGTATTGCTGTTGGGCAGCAATCACTTGCGACGCAAGTATTTCTTGATTTGTCTCTAGGTTGTCAATTTTAGATTGGGGTACAATTTCTTCGTTTTTCAGATTGATGAACCGTATCAAGTCCGTATCAAGACGTTGTTTTTTGGCCTTTACAACGTTGATGTTGGAAAAAGCGGCTTGGGAGGCCGATTTTGAAGCTTCCATAGTAGCTATTGCAGCCGCTTTTTCGGCCTCGATTTTTGCCAGCCCTGCCTTAGCCTGTGCGTGCACCAGTTCAATGTCACTTCTATCAATACGCGCCAATATTTGCCCCTCGACCACATACTCATTGTCATCCACCAAAATTTCCAATAACTGCCCGCCTATTTTAGGATTAACCTGATAAATGTGACCTTCTACCTGCGCATTATCCGTTATTTCATGACTTAAATGTTCTATGATCAGGTAAAAGCAATAGCCGATAATGAAAAACACTATAACTATAATCGCTGTTCTTTTTGTCTTTTCTGAACTTGATTTTGTATTCATTTTCATTGTTTTATTTCGGATTCCCATAGTTTTACACCCATGGCCTCTTTTACCTTATATTGGGCCATGACGCATTTATATTCTGATTCAAATAGAGAAAGCTCTGCACCTGCCAGTACAACTTCCGTGTCCAGAAGGTCTAAGTTGGTCACCAATTGGTTTTCATATTTTTTTCGTGCCTGAAACACCGCTATCTCCGCCTGCTGGATCAAAATTTTGTTTTTTTGGAATTGTTCATAATAGTTTTGCAGGGATTCCTCAGCGAACTCTAACTCGGTTTTTATTTTGTTCTGTACCTCTTCAATACGCCATTTATGGTTCTTAACCTTAGTTCTTGCTATCTGTAGTTCGTGCTTTGTTTTGAATCCTTGAAATAGGGGGACGGTTATTTTGGCAAATGCAGCATAATTGAATGTAAATTCGTCTAGATTGGGCATATAACCATTGCGATACCCAGTAGTGCCGCCTATCGTTACAAAAGGGAGATTTCCCTTGCTGGTCAAAGCTTGATTTCCGGTCAATACAGAGTCAAGATGTTGGGCTATTGTGAGTTCACTACGAGTACTGTTTTGAGGACTGGGGTTTTCCAATTTTAGTCTTGTAAGGCTCAAATTGCCTTTGATTCTAATTTTATGACTAATGGTTTTGGGATTGAAACCCATATGTTCGGCCAGATGGTGTCTTAATTCGTCTTCGGAGTTTTGAAGTGCGGTTTTTTTGTTTTGGGCCGTTGTAATACGCACTTTGGTGTTGACCCGGTCAAAGTTTGTTGCCAAACCATTTTGGATTAATCCATCTACTCTTTTTAAATTTCTTTGCAAAGAGGAAATGAGCCTTTCCTGGACTTTAATGGCTTTTTGTGTGAAAAGTATCGCATTGAAAAGACCTACCGCCGAATAGGTAAGTTTTTTCCTTGCCGCTTCCAGTTCTTCTTCAGAAATTGATTTTTGGATCTTGGAAATATTGATGACCTCTTTAGTTCTTCCAAAATCATACAATAGGTATTGGACGCCAGCATAGACATTCCAATTATCGTTTGGAAATAATGGTATGACCAAAGGGTTATCTCCAATGGGAAGATTCACCTCGGATACCGGGTCGGTATAGGTAAATGAACTCTCAAGGTTTACTTTTGGATATTGGTTGCTTTTTGCCACTCCAATATTGGAGTTGGCAATTTCTATACTACCCTCAACCTGCTTTAGAACTGGATTTTTATCCAACACAATACGCAGCACCTCATGTAAGGTGAGCGAATCTTTTGAGAGTTGTCCATGGCCAAATGCGAGTACAAAAAAGAATGAAAGTGACACCATGCATTTATACGACCGTTTGCTCCTATTTCGAATTATAAATCTCATTTAGTTAAATAACATTTAGTAGTATAGTGTACTATATATATAAATTTTTTTATCTCAAATTTTTGTCGATTTCATTTAATACCTCGTGAAAGATAACAAGCTTTTCGTCTGAGATATTTTTATGGGCTTCGTCGAGCGTTTTTTCTATAATGGGGACGAGCTGCTTTTTAATATTCTTCCCTACATCAGTCAAATAGATCATATTTGACCTTCGGTCGGTTGGGTGTGGGGTTCGTTGTATTAATCGTCTTTTTTCCAAACCATCTATAAGCTTGGTCACGCTGGTTTTGAACTTACCAACACTATCACCAAGCTCATTCTGCGTCTTTCCGTCCTCTCCCCATAAAACAACCAAAATCTTAAGTTGTTCTGCAGTGATATCAAAACCTTCCTTAATAAAGTTCTGATTTATTCTATTGACGAGAAGCAGTGAAACGTTGCGTATTTTGTATCCAGTTGTCTCATTTAAATTTTCGATCATAATGGCTTTTCCAGTAAATTCTGTACAAAGATAATGAAATTTAGTTTCATAGTGTACTATATTTTGTATTTTTGTAATCCCTTTCAGAAACTTTGAAAAAAATCACAGTCATACTATTGCTTCTTGTGCTACATGCTCGGCCGGTAGCAAATAGTATCGTCTTTTTTGATTTTTTGCTCAATCAAGAATATATCAAAGAGTTTTTATGTATCAATAAGGAGAAGCCAAAACTAGCTTGTAATGGCAAGTGCTATTTGATGCAACAACTACAGGAAAACCAAAACGATAGAGAGCAAGAGTTTCCTGTTTTATTGCAGACTAAACTGGAGTTTGTACTTGCTTTCAGTATTACAGGATTTTATCATATTTAGCCCATTATCAGTTTATTATGAATTTGTGTTTACACTATGTAACACTATTTATCCTTAAAATTGAAGCACAAAAAAAGCAAAGAAGCTTTAATTGCTGTAAATTAGAAGTCTGATATATAGGCACTTAACGAAAAAAAGCTCCGAAACAACGGAGCTTTTGCGGTCTGGACGGGACTCGAACTTTTTCCTGAAACGCCCTGTTTTCAAGGCCTGACGAAGGGTCGTTTTTTGGGCTCACCGCGCTGCTCACCTTTTAACAAAGTTTAACGTTTTGGTTATTCTTCGGTGTCCTCAGATTCAACTGGCACTCCGTTTTCCAAATCAGATTTCTTTTTTAATAGTTCTAATAACTCTACTTCCTTTTTTAAATCATTGATTTCAACATCAATATCATCTTGCCCCTTTATAGCATTCTTGGCTGCAAGAATTTGAGATTGTAATGAGTCCAAATGGTCAACATTTACAACTGCCGAGTTTCCACTAATACTTTTT
>JBCCUY010000360.1:0-3465 GCA_039196145.1 Bacteroidota bacterium | reverse complement strand
CAGGTTGTCAGCAGCTAAACTGTTAAAAACAAGCGCGCAAGGCAAGGGAACTGGGAAACATGTGGTTCGTTATGTCCTCAGTTGGGGTATTCAAAATTTGGAGGTTGAGTATATTAAATACCCTGTGGACCAACGCAATGCGAAAAGTATTAAACTCATTGAAGCCCTGGACCTAAAACTATCTGACCACTACCCTATGGGCAACACCAAAAAATTGGAAGTGGATGAATACCGATTATACAAACCAAATTAGTTTTACCTATGCACTTGGATCTCCTACAACAACCTTTTGAACTTACGCCATCCCAGGTCGATTTTTATCGTAAAAATGCATTTATCAAAATCAAAGAAGTGCTTACGCCTGATGTGGTAGCACATTTCAACACCGTGATATCCGCCAAAGTGGATGAGCTCAATACCCAAACCAAGGAGCTCAAGGATCGGGACACCTACGGGAAGGCCTTTTTGCAGATTTTTAATTTATGGACACAGGATGACCAAATAAAAGAATTGATGTTCAGCAAACGACTGGCCCAGCTAGCCGCTGATTTGATGCAGGTGGGTGGGGTTCGAATGTACCACGATCAAGCCCTTTTTAAGGAAGGTGGCGGTGGGTTTACCCCATGGCATGCCGACCAATACTATTGGCCGTTATCCTCAGACAGGGTCATTACAGCCTGGATTCCCTTACAAGCAGTACCTGCTGAAATGGGTCCATTGGAGTTTGCTGCAGGTAGTCAGGACATTTTAACCGGCAGGGATTTGTCTATCAGTGATGAAAGTGAAACCTTAATCGGTGAAAAACTTCGCGTATCCGACTGTCCCAAAATTTCCGAACCTTTTGATATTGGAGAAATCAGTTTTCACTCCGGATGGATATTCCACAGAGCTGGACCCAATACGACAGATCAGACCCGAAAAGTAATGACCTGCATCTATATGGATAAGGACATGCTCCTCAAGAAACCTGAAAACGATGGCCAAATAAATGATTGGGAGACCTGGTGCCCTGGTGTGGGAATCGGTTCTGTGATTGACTCCCATTTAAATCCTGTTTTGTTTGAGGCATAAAAAAACACCCGGACTCTCGCCCGGGTGCCTTGCAAACAAGTATAAAATTCGTCAATTTTCTTTTTCATGTTTGCTTAATGCGGAAGCTCTCTTTTCACCTTTATGGAATTGGAGAGATCGTAATACCCATCTAGGTCGGACACATAATTGCCCGCTTCCAAACCGGTCAACCCTTCTTCATAAGTAATGTGCCAGATAAAGCACACCCCTACCCCGGCGGCATCAAAATCAACACCTTCCACGGCGTCCAAAGTTGGCGGTAAGCCCAGAATTTTGTTCTGATCATCCGTTATTACCCAACCTTGCTTGCTTCCATTCAATTCGCTATCATCCAAGTAGATTCCGCTGACCATATCTGGATAGCCATCTACCTTGAAAGTAAAAGGTCCCCCACCAATATATCCGGCATTCAAAGCATTTCTGGTCACCTTTATGTAGTTAGATAAATCGTATGCGCCACTTAAATCAGATACATTGTTTCCAGCTTCCAAGCCCATCAGTCCATCTTGATAAGTGATATGCCAAATCAGGCACACTCCAGCTCCGGCTTCATCAAAGTCTACACCTTCAACCGCAGCCAACGTAGGTGGTAAGCCCAAGATATTGTTCTTATCATCCGTAATAACCCAACCTTGGTTCATTCCATTCAAATTGGTATCATCCAACGCAATTCCACTTACCATATCCGGATTTCCATCTACGGTAAACTCAAACGGACCACCACTGATATATCCGGCATCCAAGGCATTTCTGTTAACCGTTACAGCATTGGAAAGTGCATAGTAGCCACCCAAATCGGAAACATTGTTACCAGCCTGCAATCCGGTCAAACCTTCTTCGTAGGTGA
Organism: Bacteroidota bacterium; assembly: GCA_039196145.1. Lineage (GTDB taxonomy): Bacteria > Bacteroidota > Bacteroidia > Flavobacteriales > Flavobacteriaceae > Flagellimonas. The sequence goes on along the minus strand of JBCCUY010000360.1, from coordinate 1,547 downwards.
TATGCCAGATAAGACAAACTCCAACACCTGCTTCGTCAAAATTTACGCCTTCAACTGCATCCAAGGTTGGTGGCAAGCCCAAGATATTGTTTTGGTCATCAGTAATGACCCAACCTTGCTTAGACCCGTTCAATTCAGTATCATCCAAAGTAATTCCACTTACCATATCCGGTGTGCCGTCAACTATAAAATAGTAAGGTCCACCTTCTAAGGAACCTGCGTTCAGGGCGTTTCTGGTCACAGTTATGGAATTGGACAAGGCATAAGAGCCTTCCAAATCTGATACATTATTGCCTGACTCCAAGCCGCTTAAGCCTTCCTCATAGGTCAAATGCCAAATAAGGCATACTCCCACACCAGCCGCATCAAAATTCACACCTTCAACCGCCTCTAAGGTTGGTGGAAGACCTAAAATGTTGTTTTTATCGTCTGTAATCACCCAACGTCGCTTGGCACCTGTTAACTCCGAGTCATCCAAGGTAATGCCACTTACCATATCCGGCGTACCGTCAACGGTAAATGTATATGGCCCTCCAGCTATTGTACCTGCATTCAATCCATTTCTGGTCACCATAATGGAATTGGAAAGTGCATAGTTTCCATTGAAATCGGACACATTGTTACCAGCTTCTAAACCGGTTAATCCATCTTCGTAAACTAAATGCCAAATAAAACATATTCCAGCTCCTGCTTCATCAAAGTTAACGCCCTCCACTGCCTCAAGTGTAGGTGGGAGCCCAAGAATATTGTTTTGGTCATCGGTGATTACATATCTTCGATTGGTACCGTTAAGATTGGTATCATCCAGGGAAATCCCGCTTACCATATCCGGGGTTCCGTCAACAGTAAAGGTATAAGGTCCACCGGAAAGTGTTCCTGCATTCAAAGCGGTTCTAGTAACCGAAATAGCATTGGAAAGATCATAATCCCCATCCAAATTGTCCAGATTCATACCAGCTTCCAAGCCGGTAAGCCCATCTTCGTACACCAAATGGTATACAAAACAGACTCCAACGCCGGCCGCATCAAAATCAACACCCTCCAAGGCTTCCAAGGTGGGCGGGGTTCCCAAAATGTTCCGAGAATCATCTGTAATCACATAAATAGTGTTGCTTCCGCTTAGACCGGTAGCATCCAAACTAACCCCAGAAATCATATCTGGTGTTCCATCAACCGTAATGTTGAATGGTCCGCCCGAAAGCGTTCCCGCTTCCAGTACAATGGGCTCATCATCGGAATCGTTGCTACAGCCTGCGGCCAACACGACCAAACCGATCAGTATCCATACTTTTTTTAAGTTGCTCATTTTCTGTGTTTTTTTTATTTGTTACACAAAAGAAGCCGCCAATTGTTGCAGAAGTATCACATAAAACTCATAATTGTTTACGTATTGATTTTGAGGTGGTTACAATAAAAAACTGATGATTTTGTAAAGATTGCCGATAAAAATGGACTTTTTAAGGGGTATCACGTCTAAAGTTTTTAGAAAACGGTGAACTTTCCGTGATACTTTACGCTTTAATTCGCCATATCATGAAAAAAGTTTT
>JBCCUY010000359.1:0-3465 GCA_039196145.1 Bacteroidota bacterium | reverse complement strand
ATGACATCATTTGAAATCAATTAGACTTTCAATAAATAGACCAACAGATTTTGTAAAGCATTTTTGGAACCCATAAAATCTCCGCATTCCCTAAAAAACTGGAATCCTGCCGAGGTCACGAATAAATCGAAAAGCAAGCAAAATCATAAAGCTTGCTTTTTTGATTTTGTAGGTTTCTGATTTTCAGCGCGGAGCGCTAAGGAACATCAAAGACAATCCTGCCGAGGTTACTTAAAGCCTCATCCTACATTTTCAAACTCGGTTTTGTTGTCTTAAGACTATGATTTTAGTCGTATTTTTAAGTCATTATGGCCAAAATCAACCAAGTGAACAAATTAGTATTGCCAATCCTCGTGCTGGTTATTTTTTTAGGGTGCAAGGACCCAAGGACGAAGAATGCACAAAATCAGCTCTCAGCCAATCTCTTTCACAAATCACAAGTAGTGCTTGAGGAAAATGGGTGGGCCTACAGGGATTTAAACAAGAACAAAAAACTGGACGTCTATGAAGATGCTCGTCAATCCATCGATAAAAGAGTCAAAGACCTTTTGGGTCAGATGACCTTGGAGGAAAAAGCGGGCATGATGTTTATCAATGGGGTCCCCGTTAGTACCGATGCCATTCCTGATGGCACCCAAGGTTTAAAGGGATTTGTTGCTACACAACCTCCGATTACAGAAAACATGGACTCCAAGAAAATGACCCATTTCAATACCTGGGACATTCCTGAAGACCTTAGCATTTTGGCCAAATGGTACAATAACGTGCAACAACTCGCCGAAAAAACAAGATTGGGCATTCCCATTACCATGGCTTCGGACCCAAGACATCATTTTGACAAAAATTCCCCTCCACAATCTTCAGTAGGCTTTACGCAGTTTTGTGAAATGCCCGGTTTTGCTGCGATTGGAGATGAAAAATTGGTCAAAGATTTTGCCGATATTGTACGTAAAGAGTTCCTCGCAGTGGGATTTCGAGAGTCTTTGAGCCCACAAATTGATCTGGCCACTGAGCCACGTTGGGCGCGGATCAATGGTGGATTCAGTGAGGATGCTTCACTAACAGCTCGGTTGACAAAGCCCTACATTGAGGGACTGCAAGGAGAAGAATTGACCCAAGGGGTAGCGTGCATGACCAAGCATTTTCCCGGAGGCGGTCCGCAAAAAGAAGGTTTGGACCCAGATTTTATCTTCCACAAGGGACAAATCTACCCGGGCGATAATTTTGATTACCATTTAATCCCTTTTGAAGCTGCCTTTGACAGTAATACAGCCGGTGTTATGCCCTATTATGGTGTACCTACAGATCAAACCGAAGAAAATGTGGCCATGGGATTCAACAAAACAATCATAACCACCCTACTACGTGAAAAGTATGGCTATGATGGGGTGGTTTGCACCAATTGGGGATTGATTACCGATATCCCGATGGGTCCGGATATAACTTGGGAAGCCAGGGCCTGGGGCGTGGAACATTTGAGCGAAGCCGAAAGGGTTCTAAAAGTCATTGAAGTGGGATGTGACCAATTCGGTGGTGAAAGTCGCCCAGAATTGGTGGTGCAGTTGGTCTCAGAAGACAAACTATCGGAAAAAAGAATAGATGTATCCGTAGGACGCTTATTGCGTCAGAAATTTGAATTAGGACTGTTCGACAATCCCTTCCTGGATGAAACAAAGGTCTCCGAAACCATCGGCACCCGTACATCACAAGCTCTGGGGCAAAAAACGCAGCAAATGGCCATGACGTTGCTAAAGAACTCCGGTAACCTCTTACCCTTAACCCAAAACAAACACAAGGTCTTTATCAAAAATATGGATAGTCTTACAGTTTCCAAGTATGCGGAAGTGGTTACCTCCTCAGAAGAAGCGGATTTTGCAATCATCAGATTAAACACCCCTTGGTACCCCGTGGACACCAAAAACTTCATCGCAGCATCCTTTCACCATGGGGATCTTGACTTTAAAGGAGCGGAAAAACAGGACATTTTAAACCTATTGAAAAAAGTGCCCACTGTTGTAGATATCTATTTGGACAGGCCAGCGGTTATTCCAGAGGTTACCAAATCCGCCGCAGCGGTCATTGCCGATTTTGGCGCAAGCGACACCGCAGTCTGCGAAGTCCTTTTTGGAAATGCCCAACCACATGGAAAATTACCTTTTGAGCTCCCCTACTCCATGGAAACCGTTAGGAGTCAAAAGGCCGATGTTCCCTACGATAGCCAAAATCCGTTATTTAGGTTTGGCTTTGGACTAAAGTACAAGTAGGCTTTCTTCTTATGAATGACGTCTTGGGTGATGAATCAAAGAACTACGAACTGCCTAGACATCCAAACCATTCCTGCCCTGCGTAATGGCGCTCACACAATTTCGACTTAAATCTTCATGAGTCAGGTGAGAAATTTATTTTGGATTTTTATCCCCATCTTAACTATTCATGGTTGTAAGATTGCTGATCTTAGAACCCCCGAGATAGACGCCTCATCCCCAAATCGGGAAGCACGAGCAGTCCTACTTTTGGACAAGGTTATTTCCAAACATAATCTTGACAAGTTGGCCAATGCAGAGAACTACGCACTCACCGCAACCGATAATTGGAGGGGATTGAATGCCGTGGTAAATCCTTTTCCAAGAGATAACGAGTTAATGGAGCTAAGGTTTAGACCTAGCTCTTTTGATGGGCAGTTCAAGTACCTAGAGACTTCCAACGACCATATTTACGGGGTACAATCTTTTAATTTTTATCGTATACGTGGCGATGGAAATATAAAATTCAAAAAGAAAAGAAGCGTCACCTTTACACTGCCTGCAATTCAATACTTTTTTGAACTTCCTTTACGTATTAAGAACGCACCTATTTTAAAATATGCCGGCACCACGGAATTTGAGCACAAAACCTACGATTTGGTGTTTGCAACTTGGGACATGTTGGAGCCCCATAAAGAGCATGATCAGTATCTACTCTATATTGACCAAGAAACCTATAAACTGTCCTTTGCGAGTTATACGGTAAGAGGAATTTATTTACCGGCACCAAAAAGTGTTTTTGGCTCCATACGATTTTCACAATTACAAAGGAACCAGGATGGCATCCTATTCCCGGGTAGACTCTCTATTCAATTGAACGGTCTTAAAAATGAGGGACGTGCATTACATACAATTACCATTGAGGATCTTCAATTAAATAACTTTGATTTGGCTAAGCTATATCCAGACAAAGGCATTGAATACCTGGGAGACTCAAAAGATTGAGCTAGCTACTTTCCTTAAATACCTTCTAAACATTAGTATCTGCTAAATGGCATTTTGATAAGCCTCTTTAAGCCATCCCATCAACTCTTCATCCACTTCGGAAAGACTCTCGATCTTAACACGATTAGAGCACATGGAACCGAAACTACCTGAGTTTTGCAATCTGTCCGTAAGCGATTTATCCTTTAGTTTAAGTCCAAGGTCGATCCTAGTTTTT
>JBCCUY010000358.1:0-3465 GCA_039196145.1 Bacteroidota bacterium | reverse complement strand
ATACAGAGGAACTCAAAGAACGTTTTTATAAAAATTTAGAGTTTGGTACTGGTGGTATGCGAGGAGTTATGGGTGTTGGCACCAACAGAATCAACAAATATACCCTTGGTAAGAACACCCAAGGTTTAAGCAATTATCTAAGAAAAGTCCATGGGGATTCTGAAATAAAAGTAGTTATAGCCTACGATTGCAGACACAACTCTGATACCTTAGCCCGCACAGTGGCCGAGATTTTCTCCGCCAATGGTATCAAGGTGTTTTTGTTTTCCGAACTGCGGACCACTCCAGAACTTTCTTTTGCCGTTAGACATCTGAACTGCCAGGCCGGAATAGTGCTGACCGCTTCCCATAACCCTCCGGAATATAACGGTTACAAGGTGTACTGGTCAGATGGTTGTCAAATTGTGCCTCCGCAAGATGGTGAAATTATTGCAGAAATTGATACCTTATCTTTTGAGGACATCAAACTCAACGCCAATGAAGACCTTATCCAACTTATAGACAAGGATGTAGATGAAGCCTTTTTTGAAGCCTCTGTGTCAAAAGGTAGTTTTAATGCCCAAGGAAAGGAGAACTTTAAAATTGTTTTCACCTCTTTGCATGGCACCTCTATTACGGCTATCCCTGAAGTACTTAAAAGGGCTGGCTACAACAATGTAACCGTGATTGAAGAACAGGCCAAACCTGATGGTGCGTTTCCCACAGTGGAGTCTCCCAATCCGGAAGAACCGGCAGCGCTTGCCATGGCCATTGCAAAAGCCGAGGAGATTGGCGCGGACATGGTAGTTGGTACCGACCCTGACAGTGATAGGTTGGGTATAGCGGTTCGTAATTCTGAAGGTAAGATAGAACTGCTTAATGGAAACCAGACTATGGTAATGATGACCAAGTTTTTGTTGGATCAGTACCAGAGCCGAGGACTAAAAGGCAAAGAGTTTATAGCCACCACCATTGTTTCCACCCCTATGATGGAGCAAATGGCGAAAGCCTATAATGTAGAATTCAAAACGGCATTGACAGGTTTCAAATGGATAGGAAAGATGATCAAGGACTTTCCAGAGTCTACTTTTATAGGTGGGGGCGAAGAGAGTTTTGGCTATATGGTCGGGGATTTTGTCCGCGACAAGGATGCGGTTACCTCAACCCTTTTGGCTTGTGAAATAGCGGCAGACGCAAAAGCTAAGGGCAGCTCCTTTTATCAGGAACTGATCAACTGCTACGTGCAGTTTGGCTTCTACAAGGAAAAATTGATCTCCCTAACCAAAAAAGGAATAAGTGGTGCTGAGGAAATCAAACAAATGCTGATCGACTTCAAAGAAAATCCGGTGGACTCCGTGCAAGGCTCGAAGGTGGTTTGGATCGAGGATTACAATACTTCCATTGCCAAAAACGTACAGACCGGTGCCGAAAAACCTATTGATTTACCAAAATCCAACGTTCTTATTTATGAAACCGAAGATGGAACCCGTATCGCAGCAAGACCGAGTGGTACAGAGCCCAAGGTGAAATTTTATATGAGCACCAATGCCGCCTTGGACAAGGCCGAGGATTTTAAATCCGTAAATTCGCAGTTAGATGCCAAATTGAATGGCATTGTCTCGGAATTGAATTTATAGTACATGAACTATTTTAAGAAGATTCTCCGTTTTGCGGTGCCCTATCGCAAATACGGCTTTCTCAATATATTTTTCAACATTCTTTATGCCCTGTTCAGCGCCCTATCCTTTGCGGCACTGATTCCCATGTTAAATGTTCTGTTCGATAAAACCAAAAGGTTGAACGAGCCACCTGCCTACGAAGGCATTGGAAAAGCCAAGGACTACTTTATGGATTATATGAACTATCAGGTGACACAGTACTCTGGGGATGAGCCTATGAAAGGATTGGTGTTGGTTGTAGGACTGGTTTTGGCCCTTTTCCTATTGAAAAACGTGTTCAATTACCTGGCCATGTATTTTATAACGTTTCTTCGCAATGGAGTTTTAAAGGACGTTCGGAATAAAATGTACGAAAAGATTGTAGACCTTCCCATATCCTATTTTTCGGAAAAAAGAAAGGGGGATACCATAGCCCGGATCACATCTGACGTATTGGAGATCCAACATTCTTTTTTATCCATCTTGGAGCTGATTGTTAGGGAGCCCCTGACCATCCTCTTTACCATTATGGTCATGTTTTTGATCAGTGTGAAACTCACCATTTTCGTCTTCGTTTTCATTCCAATTGCTGGAATGTTGATCTCGCGTATTGGTAAATCGCTAAAGCGAAAATCTGACCGGGTGCAAAGGGAACAGGGAGAATTTTTGTCCATTGTAGAGGAAACTTTGGGCGGATTGCGCGTTATAAAGGCATTTAACTCCGAATCTCGATTTTATAAAACCTTTCAAAGGTCAACAGATCGTTTTTTTAAATTTTCTAACTCCTTGCTTAACCGACAAAACCTAGCTTCTCCTACAGGTGAATTCTTGGGGATTTTGGTTATAGGTATTCTTTTGTGGTTCGGAGGTCGTTTAGTCTTGATAGAACAAAGTTTGGACGCAGCCTCCTTCATCGCCTATATGGGACTGGCCTACAACATACTTACACCGGCCAAAGCAATCAGCAAAGCGTCCTATTCGGTCAAAAAGGGCAATGCCGCGGCAGAACGTGTCTTGGAGGTTTTGGAATCCGAAAATCCCATTGCCGATAGGGAAAACGCCATTGAGAAATTGGATTTTGAGTCCGGTATAGCGCTAAAGGATATCTCCTTTAAGTATGAGGATGACTATGTACTGGAAAATTTCAACCTTACCGTTAGAAAAGGCCAAACTGTGGCCTTGGTTGGGCAATCGGGAAGTGGTAAAAGTACAGTGGCAAATTTGGTGACCCGCTTTTACGACGTCAATGAGGGAGAAATCGCCATTGATGGGACCAACGTCAAGGATATCAGTAAAAAATCCCTCCGGGACCTCATGGGACTGGTAACGCAAGATTCCATTTTGTTCAACGATACCGTAAAGAACAACATAGGTTTAGGTAAAGAGCACGCCTCGGATAAAGAAATTATGGAAGCGGCCAAAGTAGCGAATGCGCACGACTTTATCATGGAGTTGCCCAATGGGTACGATACCAATATTGGGGATAGCGGCAATAAGTTGAGTGGGGGGCAAAAGCAAAGGTTGTCCATTGCAAGGGCCGTACTAAAAAATCCTCCCATAATGATTTTGGACGAGGCCACTTCCGCCTTGGATACGGAAAGTGAGCGTTTGGTTCAGGATGCATTGGAAAAAATGATGAAGAATCGCACCTCCATCGTTATTGCCCATAGACTCTCCACCATCCAAAATGCGGATTCCATTGTGGTGCTGAACAAAGGGAAAATTTTGGAGCAGGGTACACATGACGAGCTGATGAAATCCCAAAAAGGGTATAAAAAGCTAGTGGAGATGCAAACCCTGGGGTAAGGCTCCATTCAAAATCTGAATT
>JBCCUY010000357.1:0-3469 GCA_039196145.1 Bacteroidota bacterium | reverse complement strand
GCCATTTTCAACCATGCCAAGGAAAACGGTTATGCCCTTCCAGCGGTAAACGTAATTGGATCCAACACGATCAATTCCGTTTTGGAAACTGCAGCCGCTTTGAACTCGCCTGTTATCGTCCAATTTTCTAATGGGGGAGCCCAGTTCAACGCTGGCAAAGGACTATCCAATGAAAATCAAAGAGCAGCCGTACTCGGCGCCGTTGCCGGAGCAAAGCATGTGCACCAATTGGCTGAGGCCTACGGGGCGACCGTGATATTACATACGGACCATTGTGCCAAAAAATTGTTACCGTGGATCGATGGGATGCTGGAAGCCAGTGAAGAACATTATGCCGCTACGGGAAAGTCCCTTTTCAGCTCACATATGATCGATCTATCAGAGGAGCCCCTTGAGGAGAACATTGAAATCTGCAAGAGCTACTTGGAGCGTATGAGCAAAATGGACATGACCTTGGAAATTGAACTAGGCGTTACCGGAGGAGAAGAAGATGGCGTAGACAATACCGATGTGGATAGTTCCAAATTGTACACCCAACCAGAAGAAGTGGCTTATGCCTATGAAGAACTTTCCAAAGTAAGTCCAAAATTTACTATAGCCGCCGCTTTTGGTAACGTACATGGAGTTTACAAACCTGGAAACGTTACTTTAACACCTAAGATTCTAAAGAATTCCCAAGAATTCGTATCCGAAAAATACGGTGTGGAGCATAACCATATTGATTTTGTCTTTCACGGAGGTTCTGGTTCTTCTGTTGAGGAGATAAGGGAATCCATTGGTTACGGGGTAATCAAAATGAACATCGATACCGACCTGCAATACGCTTTCCTATCCGGGGTGCGTGATTACGTTCAGGATAAATCTGGTTACCTTCAATCCCAAATTGGGAATCCAGATGGGGCCGACCAACCCAACAAGAAATTCTACGACCCACGTGTTTGGCTACGTGAGGGAGAAAAAGCTTTTGTAGAGCGATTGAAGAAAGCTTTCGAGGACTTGAATAACATCAATACCTTATAGCAGTAGCTTTAATAGCCGTTTAACTTAATTTTATTGTATGTCGTCTTGGTTTAAGAGAAAGGAAAAGGGAATACAAACAGCTACGGAGGAGAAAAAAGACACCCCAAGGGGTTTATGGTACAAGTCGCCCACAGGTAAAATTGTGGAATCTGAAGATTTGGCCAAAAACTTTTACGTTAGCCCCGAGGATGATTACCATGTTCGTATTGGAAGCAAGGAATATTTTGAAATCTTATTTGACGATAACAAATTCAAGGAATTGGATGAGAAGTTATCAGCAAAAGATCCGCTTAAATTCGTGGACACTAAAAAATACTCCGAAAGGCTGAAAGCAGCGCAGCAAAAAACAGGGTTAAAAGATGCCGTTCGCACCGCTGTAGGAAAATCCATGGGCAAGGAATTGGTCATTGCCTGTATGGATTTTAGTTTTATTGGTGGTTCTATGGGAAGTGTTGTGGGCGAAAAGATTTCCCGGGCCATTGATGTAGCCAAAAAGAAGAAAATTCCCTTCTTGATGATTTCAAAGTCCGGGGGAGCGCGAATGATGGAAGCCGCACTATCCCTAATGCAGCTTGCCAAGACATCAGCGAAATTGGCCCAATTGGCAGAAGCCAAAGTACCCTATATTTCCCTGTGTACCGATCCAACCACAGGAGGCACAACAGCTTCTTACGCAATGCTGGGTGACATTAATATTTCGGAACCAGGAGCATTGATCGGTTTTGCAGGTCCGAGGGTTGTAAAAGATACCGTTGGAAAGGATTTACCTGATGGATTCCAAACTTCGGAGTTTGTGAAGGAGCATGGGTTTTTGGATTTTATTGCCCATCGAAAGGAACTGAAGAAGAAAATTAATTTGTACATCGACTTGATTACCAATCAGCCGGTACGAGAATAAAAAAAGCCCCGAAATTCGGGGCTTTTCTTTTTTTCAACTCAATCCTATTTTTTCCAAAACCGTCTTAGAAAAATTTCCACTTCGGTGCCATCAGGCTGGGTTAAAATACCCTTTGCATCACAACTACCATCGCCAAAGTCCAAACTAGCTGTATTATCATTTCTGGAAATTTCCAGAACACCGCTCACAATAAACCTGCATGACATTTCCCTTCGCAAAGGCGTGATTACCTCTTTTACAAATACATTGCCTTCCCTACCCACGTAAGTACGCTTGCCGGTAATTAAAAAGACATTGTCTCCCCAAAATCCAGAACCATATCCTTCAATCCATTCCCGGGTCCGGGTGCCTTCAAAAGAAGCGGTTTCCCCTTCTGGCCATGTAGCATTGAACGATGCATTGGCGGTTCCCTGTGGATTCCCATTCTCATTGGAACGCACTCGCAAAATATCAGCCGATCCCTCAACAGCAACGCCATTGAAGGTAAAGTTCTCCAAGGTCAACACTATGGATTTGGAGGCAGCCTCCATGTCCTTGGCATAACTCAATTGGATTATTCCCGATAGCACATTGCCATTGGGCAATTCGCATCCTTCGCCAAAATCAATGGTCTTCTCCCTTGTAGTATCGGTAACAACGGTGGTTATGGTAACGCAATCGGGCAAATGGTCCGATTGATAATCCGCTTTTGCCGTCAAGGATATTTCATCTGTGGCATAAACATCCTCGGCAATGGTGGTGACCTCTTCAGAAATCATTTCAGCTTCATCACTGTATTGCAATTCCACTGCTGAGATAACCTCCTCGCTGGAGTTTGCAAGTTCCCCATCTGCGTTCTCTTCCTTGGAACAGGAAATCACCAACAGTGTTATGGCTGTAAGAAATAGTGGGGCAATTCTAGAACAGTTCATTTGTTTGAGATTCTTTTTCATAATGATTGTATTTAATGGTTTGCTCCTATGACCAATGGAAAAACAAAAGGTTTAATTTGGATTCAAAATTTTTCGTTCCCAAAAAAGAGCTTATCTTTGCACGCTGATTGAGAGACGATCAGGTACATAAAAATCATTTAAATAAATATTGGAATGTATTTAACTAAAGAAGTAAAGGCCGAGATTTTCAAAAAACACGGCGGTGCTGAAAACAACACCGGTTCTACGGAAGGGCAAATTGCATTGTTCACACACCGTATCAACCACCTAACGCAACACCTAAAAAAGAACCACAAAGATTATAACACTGAGCGTTCTTTGGTGAGAATGGTAGGTAAAAGACGTAGTCTTTTGGATTATCTAAAGAAAAAAGATATTGTAAAATACCGTGAGTTAATTAAGGAACTCGGTATTAGAAAATAAAAATGATTGGGAGTCCATTGGGCTCCCATTATTTTTGCCCTTGGTTAGACTTGGGGCTATAAAAGTCCCAACCTGCAGGAAGGGCAACACAAAAAGCTACCTATAGTTTTTCATTGGTCAGTGCCCTAGGCACACACAACAACAACACAACCCGACCGTCCGGATGGCGGTAGACCAAATGTTTAACGACCCGCAT
>JBCCUY010000356.1:0-3469 GCA_039196145.1 Bacteroidota bacterium | reverse complement strand
GGCGTAAAACACATAACCTACCGCAATAATCTGCAAGCAGCGCGATCCACTTTCCACTACACTGGGCGTATCGTTAAAAAGTGAAATTATGGTTTTAGCAAACAACAGGTAGATTAAGGAAACCAAGCCCATAAAGTAGGCATTGTACTTTCCAGTTTTCCATACAGATATCTCTGCCCTTTCCGGTTGCTGGGCTCCCAAATTCTGTCCTACCAAAGTGGCCGCGGCGTTGCTCATACCCCAAGCTGGCATCAAGGTGAACATGATAACCCTGATGGCGATGGTATATCCGGCCAATACCTCACTTCCAAATTCGGACATGATACGCATGAGAAAAACCCAGCTGGAGGTTCCTATGAGAAACTGGGCTATACCACCCAAGGATACCTTTATTAAATTGACCATAACCTTTACGTTGACCACAAGGTCTTTCAACGCCAATTTGATTTTACTCCAACCAAAGAACAAAATTCCAAGTTGGAAGATGACCGCGCTTCCCCTACCAATATTGGTAGCTATTGCAGCTCCCATAACCCCATACTCAGGAACAGGTCCCCAACCAAAAATAAAAATGGGGTCCAAAATAATATTGAGTCCGTTGGAAAGCACTAAGGCCCACATCGCAATAGATGCATCACCCGCGCCCCTAAAGATCGCATTGATCAAAAATAGAAGCATTATGGTGATGTTGCCTCCGATCAAGAATCGGGTATATCCGCTACCTTCGGCAATTAGGTCAGGTTCACCTCCCATCAATGCCAAGATCTCTTCGGCATACAGAAGTCCAACTATACCCAATAGTATGGAGATAAGAATACCCAGGCCTATGGCCTGCACAGCGGCAACCCTTGCTCCTTGGACATCTTTTTCACCTATTCTACGAGCTACTACCGCAGTAGCGGCCATACTTAGTCCTATGGCGAGGGCATAGATAAGGGTGATTACAGATTCCGTCAACCCAATTGTGGCCACTGCATTAACGCTAACTTGGGATACATATGCAATATCTACAATGGCAAAAATGGATTCCATCAGCATTTCCAAAATCATTGGAATGGAAAGCATAAAGATGGCCTTTCGGATACTTCCCGTGGTAAAATCAGTTTCTTTGCCGGTTACAGCAGTCCAGAAATAGCTGCAAAATTTCTTAAGGGATAATTTATTTGATTGTGTCATTTTAAAAGAATTATGTGTAAAAAAAAAGAAGGCAAACGTCACTCTACCGAAAAGTCTTTCGGCTAGTTCTTCGGCACAAGGGCCAATGTGACATCTATAGCGGACATAATTCTTATAACTTCATGATGGTGTAAAGATGCTAAAAAAAGTATTACCGTCACCATTTCCATATTTTTTTTAATGAAAATTTTGAAATTTCAAAGTTTCATGGTCAATTTACAGAAGCTCCCTGTAAATAAAATATTAAAGAATCTTCGCATGAAAACCACACTTCGTCTACTTGCCGTTTTGGTACTACTTGTGTTATACGCATGTAAAAATGCTGCATCCCCTGTATACGAAACTACTGCCAAGGACAGTCCGGAAAAGGGATATCAGGGTCAAAAACAAAGTCCTATTGTTCCTACTGTTAACAGACCTGTCCAAAAACAATGGAAGGGGGTATGGTCTGTTGATGATGAAACCACCTTCTTTTCCAACGATTTCGATGGAGCACGACTCAACGGAGTCTCTGTTGACGGCAACGACCATTATACTGTTTGGATAACCGCGGAAAATACCCCAATCAATGTAAGTCCTTGGTATGCCTTCAAGGTGTGGACCAAAAATCCGAGAGAAATCACGGTAAAGCTGTTGTACCAGGATTCCAGAAGTCGGTATTTTCCAAAATTGAGTGCCGATGGCATTCATTTTAAACCCATCGACAGCACTGCTTTTAAAGCAATAAATCCGGGGGAAGGCGAATTTGGAATCAACGCTGCGCCAGAATCTGTGGAACTTACCCTATCCGTGACCGAAAATCCGCTTTGGGTCACAGCTCAAGAACTCTACACCTCCAAACGAGTGAAGACCTGGATAGATTCGTTGGCCACAAAATCCTATGTATCAATCCAAGAAATTGGGCGATCCAGAGAATCGCGTCCTATCCATCTTATGGAAATCGGTGAGGTTACCTCATCTAAAAAAGCCCTGATGATCATTTCACGTCAGCATCCTCCTGAAGTCACCGGATTTATCGCCATGAAATCTTTTATGGAAACGATTAGCGGGGAGAGTGAGCTAGCCAAAAAGTTCCGTGCAGAACACACGGTCTTTGCGGTTCCACTGATGAATCCGGATGGGGTGGACAACGGCCATTGGAGGCATAGCATGGGGGGAATTGACCTCAACAGGGATTGGCAGAACTTTAACCAGCCCGAGACAAGAAGCGTACGGGACTTTCTAAAAAGTAAAAGTGCAAAGGGATATGAATTTGTCTTTGGGGCCGATTTTCATTCCACTTGGGACGATATTTACTACCCTGTTGACACGTTGTTTAGTGGACAAAAGGGCAAAATCGTTTTTGATTGGATAAAAAAGATAAGTGATAGGCTACCCCAAAAGAAAACCAACGTAATACCTTCCAAACGCATTAAACCCACCATGGTTTCCAGTGCGTTCTTCTATGTCAATTACAATATGCCCGCCATAGTATTTGAGCTTGGCGATGATACCCCAAGACCCTTTTTAAAGGAGAAGGGCAAAGTAGCAGCGGAAGAACTAATGCGACTCTTGCTGGAAGAATAACCTCCTTATTTGGTGTAGTGCACCCTGTACCGCCAAAGACTTATTCCGCCTAAAATAAAGACACACAGGACCGTGTACCATATAAAACTGGGTGTTATAACCTGGTCGCCGCTGGCGTAACTATGCAGTCCCACAAGATAAAAGTTCACTCCAAAATAAGTCATCATGATACTGGCAAAGGCAATAATGCTGGCAAAATTGAAAATCCACCTACCACGTAATCCAGGTACCAGACGCATATGAAGTACAAAAGCATAGACCATTATGGAAATCAACGCCCAGGTCTCCTTGGGGTCCCAACCCCAGTAGCGTCCCCAACTTTCGTTGGCCCATTGTCCGCCCAAAAAATTACCAATGGTCAACATGACCAAACCTGCGGTTAGGGCCAATTCATTGATAACGGTAAGTTCCTTGAGGTTCAGCTCCATTCGTTCCTTGTTCCTTTTGGTGGTCAACACCATCAATAGAAGAGAGACCAAACCCAGAATCATTCCAACTCCCAAAGGTCCATAGCTCCCTACGATTACGGCCACGTGGATCATTAGCCAATAACTATCCAAAACAGGTACCAAATTGGCAATGGAGGGGTCTACCCAGTTCATATGGGCCACGACCAAAAGCATTACTGTAACCAGGGCACTTGCCGCAATGGTAAGCTCACTTTTTTTACCCAGAGCAAGTCCAATTCCCATAGTGGCCCAGGATACGTATAAAATACTTTCATAGG
>JBCCUY010000355.1:0-3490 GCA_039196145.1 Bacteroidota bacterium | reverse complement strand
TTTCCGTAAACCACTTTCTTAGTTTAAAATTGAAAATATTGGCCTTTACCGCAGGATCTTGCAAAATCCAAGATTCTGCCTCTTCCCTGGATTCGGCATCAAGAACAAAAAGTCCTCCCCCATCGGCAAAGGGGCCCGCCAAAAGCAGTTTTCCCTGTTGTGCCATTTCTTTGATGTTTTGCAGGTGCGCGTTTAGAATCTTTTGCGACTTAGAGGGAGAAATACTGTCCTTTTCCACATTGGGAGCGAGTTCCACGAAATAATAGGTAACCAATTGGGGTTGGTCCTCATTTTGACTATAAATCTTCTCGGTAGAGATCAATAGGCTTAGAATAAGTAAAACGTTTTTTAAAGTTTTCATCTTATATGACACATCAATTCCGACCCTATTCCATGTTTCTATTTCCTATGACCAATAATCGAATGAATAGCAATTCATCCATTGTTGTAATAGGCATCTTGCGTGTGGAAAACTAACTAAATACTGCCTTCCAAAAAATGAAAATGAAACAGGAATGCTGTATTCTGAAGTGAAATAATTCTTATTTGAAGCGAACATAAATTGATGTTTATGGCAAACTATATTTTAAGAAGCGAACCGATATTATTAGCTTACAAAGCATTAACTTTCTTACTAAAATCAGAAAACCTGGGTCCATATAAAGATGGATTCAAGAATATAATTGCGTTTCCAATACCTATGTTTTAGATGCAAACAAAAGCCGTATCGTTTCCCAATTACCCATCAACTTCCACGGGTCAAATAGGCCATAAATCCTCAGTACGTAAAAGGCAAAGACAGTTTTTAGTGCTTGCTTGGACCATAATTGCCTTATTAACGGTCTTTCAGTCGTTGCTCTTTTGGGAATCCACCGATCAGATGTTCTGGAATAGAACTTTCATTTTTCCCGCTGTCATTTGGATTGCAGGTCTAATGTTGATTTTTATATTGGTCCTGCCGGGATATTTTCTAATTCAAAAGTTTACAGGTTTCCCGAAGGTGTTTTTGTTCATAGGACATTGTGCGCTCTATTCAGTCCTATATATCATGTTAATCGTTTGTTTTTATGGGATTTTTCTTGGCTCCGCTAACTGGTCGTGGTATACCGATATGGCCAATACTATCGCAAGCGAAGGGCTTCATAATGTGGTCAAAAACTATCTGCTGTTGATTTCCATCATATTTGCGTTTGAGTATTTTGAACGAAAAGAAAATTTAATTCTGGAAAAAGAGCATGTAGAGAAAGAATTATTGAAGGCCAAACACCTTGCCCTAAAAGCCAAGTTACAACCCCATTTTTTGTTCAACACCCTAAACAGTATTGTTGCATTAATAGAAGAGAATGGTCAAAAGGCCGAAGAATCCCTAATTGGTCTAAGTGATTTACTGCGATACTCCATGGATATCGCTCCAAAACAGCTCATTCCAATTTCAGAAGGGCTGGACCTGCTCAAAAAGTACCTTCAAATTGAAAAAAACAGATACGAAGAACAGCTTGAGGTCAAATGGGAGTATGGAGATCCAAACACCTCTTTTCTACTCCCCGCATTAATCCTTCAACCCATAGTTGAGAATTGCATCAAGCATGGATTTAAAGGTATTAACAGAATTTTGACCATAACCATTTTTGTGGATTACAAAGCGAAAAAGATTAGAATTGCAAACAACGGGAATGTCCTTCCAAGAGAAATTAAACCTGGTACTGGAGTTGAGATCGTGAAACAACGCCTAGATTATCATTTTGGAAAGCAATTTAGCTTCAAATTGGAACAGCAAAAACAATGGGCAACCTATGAAATCTACTTGGACTGATGGAATCGTTTAAACTTAGGACCGTGTTGGTGGAAGATGAAGGTGCCGCTTTACGGCGCCTACAAAAATTTGCTTCCAATTCGGAATATCTAAACGTGGTAGGTATGGCGCAGAACGGTCTAGGCGCTATGCAGGAGATTAAGTCCAAAAACCCAGATCTGATTTTGTTGGATATTCAGTTGAAAGACATGACCGCTTTTGAAGTTCTGGACAGACTTTCGGGTAGCTTCTCAGGCAAAATCATATTTGTCACGGCCTTTAATACATATGCCGTCAATGCCTTTAATGTTTCGGCCATTGATTATTTGTTGAAACCCTATGATGAACAAAGGTTCCAGCAAGCCATAGAAAAGGCTGTGAAACAAAGTGTCGTATGGGATGCAAACATGCTTCTGGAAATATTCAAAACACTTAGACCAGATAACCTTGAGAAACTACAAGTCAAAGAGGGTTCCACGTTGCACCATATCCCGATCAAAGAAATTGTTTGGGTGCAGGCGGATGGTTATTATTGTAAACTCCATAAATCAAATGGAGATTCGATGCTCCTGAGAAAATTGCTGAAGGAATTTGAAGTCTTACTTCCCAGAAATACTTTCAAACGAATCAACAAATCCGCCATTATAAACACGAATTTTATAGAAAAGGAAAGAGTTCACCAAAACACCCACACGTATTGCCTTACCGGTGGTTTTAAATTAAAGCAGTCCGATAAATACGTGAATCGGTAAGTTTAAAAAGCCCTAGGTTTAGTCCCTGCTCTCGCCCGTAAGCGAGTCAATGGTCGCCCTAGCCTGTTCCAACTGGTTGCTTAGCCGCTGGTTTTCTAGATCATACCGATCCCGAATCTGTTCCAACTTTCTTTCAAATTCATCAACCGGGACATAATCAGGCTCCCAGAAAGCGCCTTTCAAAATACTGAAGAGGGCAAAAAGAGTACTGAAAACAATGGCAGAAATCAACAAAACAAGCAATCTTCGTTCCCGTTTTTGTTCTGGTGAGTTCTTTTTAAGAAGTTTTTTTTCGTCTTTGGATAGTTTCCGATTATTGCCCAACTGATTCAAAAAGGTGTCCCATTTCTCTTCCTCTTTCACATGCAAGTCCATAAAACCGCCTTCATCCAAAAAATTCTGGGTGTCCCTTGTAGAGGCCAACATAAAAATCTCGGCTCCATTACCTCCCATGACGTCCAACAAATTGGTGTCATAATCCCGAATCTCCCGGATTAGCTTTTCCACAAAACCAAGATTATAGTTGGGCCTCAGGAACTCATCGTACAACACCTGTACCTCAAAATAATCGCTTCGTTCAGTGGCATACTCTAAAAATCGATCTTTTAATTCGGCCTTAAAAAACTCGCCCATCTTAGGTCAGTGAATTGTTTGGTTGGGTTTTGGTTTAAGGGCTAAAATTAAGGTAAACACATCTGGGGCTATGTAATTCCTGTGTAAAGAATTCGTGATTTTTCTTCGGGCGTAAAATTCCATATTGGTTTTAGGAACCCGTTTACACGATTTCCGCACTCAAACCAGCTTGAAGCAATCTGGTACATCTGGGTTTCAAATCATCATATTCCCCCGTTTTAACCGTACACTTGCCATTGTAATGCACAATTAAGGAACACTGTTCGGCTTGTTCAGGGGTATGGTCACATACGGAAATTAAGGTTTCAATGAC
>JBCCUY010000354.1:0-3529 GCA_039196145.1 Bacteroidota bacterium | reverse complement strand
GGCAAACCAGGCTATTTTTCAAGAAACAATACTTCGTATTGGAAGGGTAAATCCTATCTGGGTATTGGACCTTCAGCCCATTCATTTAACGGAAAGGTCCGAGGGTGGAACGTTGCAAATAATACTTTATATATAAAATCCTTGGAGGATGGCGAACTCTCCATGGAAAAGGAAACCCTGACGGCTAGAGATCGGTACAATGAATATATAATGACCGGACTGCGAACAATTTGGGGTGTTTCCGAAAAGAGTATTGAATCCGACTTTGGCTCCAGGTATTTGGAATACTTCAGACAGCAAGGCCAAAAATATTTGGACTCAGGTCATCTGCAACTTGAAACAGGAAACTGGGCGGCAACTAAAGAAGGAAAGTTTTTGGTGGACGGAATTGCCTCCGACCTTTTTATGATTAACTTGGAATCATGATTGCCACCATCAAGCTCAATTCAAAGACGTTCAGAATCGATCTCACCCAGCCCATGGATATTTCCATCCCCCTGAAAGGGGGGCAGTCCAATATAAATGCCTGGTATTTGAATTCCCCGGAAATCAAGGCCCATGAGCAAGACGGCTTTATTGGAAAAGTATCCGAAGGAGCCCCGGTCAACTTTAATGATGTCTCCTTCAACCCCCACTCGCATGTGACGCACACGGAATGTCTGGGTCATATTACCAAAGCCTTTAATTCCATCAACCAAAGCCTAAAGACATTTTTTTTTCTGACCGAAGTGATTACCGTAGCCCCTGAAAAGAGCGGAGAGGATTTTGTGATTTCCGAAAAACAACTGCGCTACGCCTTGGGAAATAAAAAGAGGGATGCCGTGGTAATTCGCACCATACCAAATTTGGAAACAAAATGTTCGGCCAATTACTCCAATGCCAACCCGCCATATCTGTTACAAGGGGCCACAAAGTATTTGGTGGACAAAGGGGTCAACCATTTGTTGATCGATCTTCCTTCCGTGGATAAGGAAAGGGATGAAGGAAAGCTTTTGTCGCATAAAGCATTTTGGGATATAGAAAACCAACCGAGAAGGAATGCCACCATTACAGAGTTTATTTATGTGCCCAATTCAGTAGAGGATGGTTGTTACTTTTTGAATTTACAGGTGGCGCCATTTGAAAACGATGCCAGTCCCAGCAGACCTGTACTATATAAACCACTTGATTGATGATTTCCAAAACTTCATATATTTAGGTATGGACAATCTTCTGGATACTTTTCTGGGTCTTGTACTGGGTGCTATTTTGATGTACTGGCTGTTTTCCTTTTTTAGGAAAAAGAAGAACAAGGACGTTACCAAGCAACAATCCACGGTACTTTTGGATAAGATCAAGAGCGTCTGCAAATTGGTGTCTGTTGAGGGCGATTTTGCGGAAATCTATAATTATGAGAACACCAAGGAAGGTTTTTTTAGTTTGTTGAGCAGCAAAAAAAAGGCGTTGATCATTGTTAAGGCCAAGGCTCATATTGGATATGATCTTTCCAAATTGAACCTTAAGGCAGATGAGGAAAAGAAAACCATCATCCTTGGCAATTTTCCTGAACCTGAAGTGCTTTCCATAGAACCGGACCTTCAGTTTTATGATATTAAAAACGGTTTGTTCAACAGCTTTTCACCAGACGATTTGACCAACCTTAACCAAGAGGCTAAGGATCACATCAAGCAGAAAATACCCGATAGTGGATTAATGGATACCGCTAGGAAAGAAGCATTGCAAGCCGTACTTTTGGTAGAGAAGATTGTGGAGACCATAGGCTGGACCTTGGATTATTCCGCACTTGAAATTTCCAGTACAGAAAAACGATCCATAGAAGCGTAAACCATGAGAAACCTTTTACTAACCCTTTTTATTGTTGGTGTAACGGCCAGCACCTTTGCACAAACCAAAAACAGCATGAAAAATTTTGATCCTGCTTTTGCCCATACCGTATATTTCTGGTTTAAAGATCCTGACAATACATCCGATAGGGCATTGTTTGAAGCTTCGCTGAAGAAGTTTCTGCAACATTCCCAATTTGCGAAAACCAACTTTATTGGTAAGCCACCTGTGGCCACCAGGGATGTTGTGGACGGTTCGTTCACCTATTCCCTTATAGTCACTTTTGAGTCGGCTGAGGCTCAAGAGGGCTATCAAAAAGAACAAGCACATCTTACCTTTATAGAGGAATGCAAGCATCTTTGGGAAAAGGTTATCGTCTATGATTCTTTTGGAATAGTGGAATGAATGTAGAGCAGCTTCGTGAACTTTGCATCTCCAAAAAAGGGGTAACGGAGGAATTTCCTTTTGATGAGAGTACTTTGGTCTTTAAGGTTATGGGAAAAATGTTTGCCTTGGTCGCCCTGGAGCGAAGACCTCCCCAATGTAATTTAAAATGCAATCCGGAAAAGGCCATTGAACTTAGGGAAGAATATGATGGGGATATTATCCCGGGATACCATTTGAGCAAAAAGCATTGGAACACCTTGTTGTTGGATAACCTTCCACCAAAGCTGATTATGGAACTGGTAGAGCATTCCTATGAACTGGTGGTTTCTGGCCTTACAAAAAAGCTGAAAGAGGCCTTATACGCAATGGAATAGGCCAAAAAACAGTAATTGGTTCACCGATAGTAATCTACAGTTCGTCGATAGTTTTTTTTAGTTTAACCATTTTGTAGTCCTTTTCTGATTTGTATTTTAGACATTTGAACCTTAAACTGAAAGATCATGAATGTGTTGTTCATAGAGGACGATATGATAGAGACCATGAAATTGCAACGTGCTATTTCCAAGTTTCAAACCAAACACCAGATTACTGAGGCTAAAAATGGAGAAGAAGCTTTGGAAATCTTGAAGGACGGAAGCTTGCCCGATATCATCTTGTTGGATCTTAATATGCCTCGAATGAGCGGAATAGAATTTCTTCAAGTGCTCAAAGCTGATGATAGGTTAAAATATTTACCAACTATCATTTTGACCACATCTGAGAATCGCGTGGATCTTCTAAAATGTTTTGAGATTGGTATCGCTGGTTATATCATAAAGCCTTTAAAATATGAGGATTACGAATCCAAGCTTCAAAAGGTTTTCGAGTATTGGGAAATCAGCGAATTGATTAAAGGCTAACAAAATTTACGTTTTCACAACATTCTTTTTTATATAATGTAGTACAATTCCTACTTTTAAATCATAATATTCTGTATTGTGAAAGGAATTGTATTTACCGAATTTTTAGAAATGGTCGAATCCTCTTATGGATTGGAGACCGTGGATGCCCTGATTGAAAATTGTGAACTTCCCTCTGGTGGTGCCTATACTTCTGTTGGCACATACGACTTCAACGAGATGGTGACCTTGCTTACCGAATTGGGAAAAGTGACCGGAATAGCACACGAAAAATTGCTGTATTCTTTCGGACATTATCTTTTTAATGGTTTGGTTACTGCCCACCCTGAGGTGGTTACAAGTTATAAGAACCCCATAGGACTCCTTACCTGTATTGAGGATCACATTCATGTGCATGTTAGAAAACTTTACCCGGATGC
>JBCCUY010000353.1:0-3537 GCA_039196145.1 Bacteroidota bacterium | reverse complement strand
GTAACTCGCTCCATTTTTGGCCAATATATTTCAGCCTTTTACCTGGCCTTAGTTTAGATTCCATTTGTTCCCCATTGGGCAAGGGTCGTTTATCATCCACATAAAGCGAAATCAGTACAACCCTATTTTTTAGAACATCCAAAATTTTTGGCTGGGGCCATACATTTTGTTCCATTTTTCGACAGTTTACGCAAGCCCAGCCGGTAAAGTCGATCATCACGGGTTTGCCAACCTTTTTGGCATAAGCAAGTCCCTTATCATAATCATTAAAGGCCAGAATATCGTGGGGAGCTAACAGATGCCCTCCATCAGGAAGTTCACCATGATTGTCCCGCCCTGCAGCCATCCCATCACTAACCTTTCGAAATCCAACACCATATGGTGATTCACTATATTCCAAGGGTGGAGGAAAGGCACTTATAAGATTAAGCGGTGCTCCCCAAAGGCCCGGAACCATGTAAATGGTAAAGGTCAATGTCAATAAGGCCATTCCCAATCTACCTACGGAAATATGGGTAATCGGGGAGTCATGAGGTAGCCGAATCTTGCCAAGAAGATAAAGTGATAGGGCTCCGAATATTGCTATCCAAATTGCTAAAAAGACTTCCCGTTCCAACCAATGTAATTGAAGTACCAAATCTGCCTGGGACAAGAACTTGAAGGCCAAGGCCAGTTCCAAAAAGCCCAAAACCACCTTAACGGTATTGAGCCACCCTCCCGATTTTGGCAATGAGTTCAACCAACCGGGGAAGGCTGCAAAAAGTGCAAATGGCAGAGCAATGGCCAACGAGAAGCCCAACATTCCAATTATTGGAGCCAGTCCCCCCTTAGAGGCAGCTTCAACCAATAAAGTACCTACGATTGGTCCCGTACATGAAAAAGATACTATGGCCAAGGCCAAGGCCATAAAGAAGATACCGATGATACCCCCTCTTTTATAGGATTGTTGATCCACTTTGTTCGCCCAAGAACTTGGCAACGTTATCTCAAATGCCCCTAAAAAGGATATGGCAAAAACCACAAGAAGCAAAAAGAAAATGATATTGAACCATACATTGGTGGCCAGTGCGTTCAGTGAATCAGCACCAAAAATGGCCGTTACCGCGGTACCCAGCAATACGTAGATTACAACAATGGAGGCTCCATAAAAAATGGCATTGCGTATCCCCACTGTTTTGTTTTGGCTCTGTTTGGTGAAGAAACTCACTGTAAGGGGTATCATCGGAAATACACAAGGGGTCAGCAGCGCAGCAAAGCCAGATATAAAGGCAATAAAAAATATGGCCCAAAGCCCTTTTTTGGAATTGGAACTTGAAGAATTTCCAATATCCATTGTATTTGAGTCTTTATGAACCTCTTCTTTGTTTTCTGTGGAAATAGCTTGTGGGGAATCTGCAGCGGATTCAGCTTGTGCTATCCTTATCAATCCAGTTAGGTCAAACGACAACTCTACTTCAGTTGGTGGCAGGCATTTTTCATCATCGCAGACCATGAATTCAACCACACCATGCAATATGTTGGGAGCACTGCTACCCGATACTTCAACAATTTGCTCAAAAACCGCCTGTTCTTCAAAGTATGTTATTTTCATATTGAAAATTGGGTCGTCAACCGTATGCCCCTCTTCCTCTACAGTATTCCCAACCAAACGGATGGTCTCATCTTGCATTTCATAGGAAAAGGTGGTTGGAATGGGTCCATCGTCAGGAACTTGTTGTGAATACAGATGCCACCCCGGTTCAATTTCTGCCATGGATATTAGCTTGTACCTCAGTTCAGAAATTTTCTCTGCTGAAGTTGTCCACTTGACCGGTTCGTGTATTTGGGCTTGAAGACCGAAACCAACAATGGTCAGCAAAAAAAAGATAATATTTTTTTTCTTCATGTTTGGAAACATTTCATCGTTGTTTTGGAAAAAGGGCCACAAAACGCAGCCCTTTTAATTGACTAACTCAAATAATTAATTACTGCTAAAAACAAAGCTCTGGAAGGTAACCTGTCTTCTTGGTAAAACTATTTATGTTTATTACGAAGGAAAGTGGGTAATACCCTATTTCATCCGGTACTTTTATTCAGTTTTACCTGATTCGGCTTTGGACAAGGATCCTGATTTAACAATAATCAGTTTATCCAAATCGATATATTTTTTTATAGCTCTGTTCACTTGTTCTAAGCTAACTGCCTCTATTTTCTTGCTATATTCATCTACATAGCTAGGTTCCAATCCTCGTTCCAAAAAGGTCAATAAAGTATTTGCCAAACCGGAAGTTGATGATAATCCTACTTTAAAACTCCCCGTTAAATTTGATTTTTTATCTTGAAGCTCTTTTTCTGTAATGCCATTTTCCCACCATTTTTTAAGCTGAGCCCTTGTTGCATCCAATCCTTTTTGAAACAACTCTGGGTTGAAGGAAGCATTTATCAGCCAGTGTCCTCCTACCCCAAAATCATGTCCGGTATGCTGACTGCGAATATTATAGGTCAATCCTTCTTCATCTCTTACGGTTCTCATCAACCTACCAGAGAATCCACCTCCAAGAGCGTAATTACCAATAAAAAATGGAATATAATCAGGATTGGTTCGTGTAAGACCCGTGTACTGCCCTATAAAAAGCTCCGCACTCGGTTTTTCTGGAATAAATACCATCTTTGTCTCTCCAGCAACTTTTTGAGGTTGATCAAAACCAACACGGTTTGTAATACCCCCTTTCCAGCCGGCGAAGGATTTTTTCAGCGCTTTGTAAAGCACATCAGCGTCTACATCACCAACAGCAACCAAGTGCATTCCTGCCGGACCAAAATATTCTTTGTGAAACCTCTTTATATCTTCTAGGGTGGCATTCTTGACATCCTCAAGTTGTTGTTCAATCTCTTTGGTATAATTTGGATGTCCTTCTGGATACAAAATTTGGGACAAGGCAATTCTTCCCCTAGTTCCGGGATTGGACAATCCCTGCTGCATATTTCCAATATTCTGTTGTTTTAGAATGTCGAATTCCTTGGTATCAAACAATGGGTAGCGAAGTTCTTCTGCCAATAGGTCTACCACCGTGGCCAAATCTTTTTTCAAACACTTGAACCCAATGTCCACTTTATGTGCGCCAGCACCTACACTTATGGAAACTCCCAATTTTTCCAATTCTTTGGAAAACTGGAATTTGTCCTTTTTAGTTGTTCCCTTACTAAGAAGTGCCGTGGTAAGGGATGGTATAGCTTCGTTGCCTTTGGCATTAAAATAATTGCCAATAGGGAAGCTCGCTGCAACCGTAACAAAATCCTTGGCACCCGTTTTAGTTGTTACCACATCAATTCCGGCCACTGTTTTTCTTCCAAATCGTTCGGCTATTGGCTTTGGATTGACTTCGGAATTTCCATCCGTCATTTTTTGGGTCAATTCTTGTTCAGTATCATTTATCCGCACTTCACGGCCCATTTCCTTGATGTGATCAGGGTGGCGGTAATAGAATTTACCCTCTTCCTGGACAACCAAACCAGAAGCGCTTTGATTAGACTTTGCATTAGAACCTGCATTTTTTG
>JBCCUY010000352.1:0-3552 GCA_039196145.1 Bacteroidota bacterium | reverse complement strand
TTGTAAATGAAGGAAGGGTTTTTGAAACCGATGTACTGTTGGAAGGAGAGCTCATTTCCCGAATAGATCGAGATATTTCCCATTCGGAGGCGACTCTTATCGACCTTAAAGGAGATTTGCTGCTTCCCGGGGTTATTGATGACCAAGTTCACTTTAGGGAACCGGGATTGACCCATAAAGGTACCATTGCCACAGAGAGCAGGGCAGCTATCGCAGGTGGAATAACCACTTTTATGGAGCAACCCAACACCAATCCACAAACAACGACCATTGCCAAACTCGAAGAAAAGTTTGCCAAGGCAGCACAAGGTTCTTTTGCCAACTACTCCTTTCTATTTGGAGGGACCAACGATAACTTGGAAGAGCTGAAACGATTGGATAAGAACGCCTGCTCGGGAGTTAAACTATTCCTGGGGTCATCTACAGGAAACATGTTGGTAGATGATGAAAAGGTGCTTGAAAAGATTTTTCAGAATACAGAATTGGTCATTTCCACCCATTGCGAGGATGAGGGAACCATAAGAGCAAATACCGCAAAGTACAAGGAGCAGTTTGGAGATGACATACCCATTAAATATCACCCCATAATCCGAAGCGCGGAAGCTTGCTACCTTTCCTCTTCCAAGGCCATTGCCTTGGCGAAAAAAACGGGAGCCCGTTTGCATGTTTTCCATTTGTCCACGGGAATTGAGACTGATTTGTTCACCAATTCCATTCCGCTTGAAGAAAAGAAAATAACCTCGGAAGTATGCATTCACCATCTATGGTTTTCGGACGAGGATTACGACAAAAAGGGTACTTTGATCAAGTGGAATCCGGCCGTAAAAGCAAAGACTGACCGCGAAAAATTATGGGAAGCGCTTTTAGACGATCGAATTGACGTAGTGGCCACGGACCATGCACCGCACACCCTGGAAGAAAAAGACAATCCGTACACTAAGGCACCTTCTGGAGGCCCATTGGTACAGCATGCTCTGCAGGCCATGCTACAGAAGGAAAAGGAAGGGAAAATTGAGTTGGACAAAGTGGTGGAAAAAATGTGCCACAATCCTGCTAAACTATTCGATATTGACCGAAGGGGCTATATCCGTGAAGGCTATTTTGCTGATTTGGTCCAGGTGAACCCAAATTCCAAAAACGAGGTTAAAAAAGCCAATATTTTCTATAAGTGTGGTTGGTCGCCCTTTGAAGGTATTACTTTTGATAATCAGGTGGTGCGAACTTTTGTGAATGG
Source organism: Bacteroidota bacterium (assembly GCA_039196145.1). Lineage (GTDB taxonomy): Bacteria > Bacteroidota > Bacteroidia > Flavobacteriales > Flavobacteriaceae > Flagellimonas. Next base: position 2,318 of record JBCCUY010000352.1, on the reverse strand, counting down.
TCTTTTGGCTTATGATCAAGGTGATTTTGCTGTTGAGCGAAGGGCAAAACGATTGACTTTTAATAGGTAAAAATGAAACGGATCATAATCTTCTTTTTGGTGCTACTTTTTCTTTCCTGTGGGGAGGAGGTCGTAAAAAAACCAGAGAACCTAATTCCAAAAGAAGAAATGGTAAATATTCTGCACGATTTAGCGCTGCTGAAAGCAGCCCAAAACAATATCAAGCCGATTTTGGAGCATAAGGAGTTGACCATTATGGAATTTCTTTACCAAAAATATCAGATAGATAGCGCCCGTCTTGCCCAAAGCGATTTGTATTACGCCTCCGTTCCTTTGGAATATCAAGCTATTTATGAGGAGATAGATGCCCGGTTGGAGAGGCGAAAGAAAGCCATGGAAGGGCGAACCAAGAAGAAAAATGACAGTGTAAGGGAGGCCGGAAAACGCAGGAAGGATTCTATCAAAACCGCAAGGGAAACCAAGGAGGACTAATTTTCGAATTTTTCGCAACAGAATGTCAGGATGTCATCTAGGTCTTCAAACTCAAAATCCAATAGTGTTCTTATTTTCTCCGCACTGTAGGTTTCTTGATGATAAAATCCCTTCACCATGTTTTTGGTAAGTCTTCTTCGTTTTCCAAAGAGTTTACTGCGAAGTCCGTCCCATCTCCAAAAAAGTTCCAGTGCCCAAAAAGGAGCTTGTTTTATAGGTTCTTGGACTTTTAATTTTTGGGCGATCCGTGTTAAAATTTCCCTGTAGCTGAGGTTCTCACTCACCAAGATAAACCGCTCACGTTCAATATCTGATTCCATGAGAGTTATCATGGCCTTGGTAACATCATTTACAGATACAAATCCAGTGCCCCCAGGTAAAAAAGACTTTTTGCCCTTATTGGCATAGGTGAAAAAAGAACCGCTGCCTGATCTCCAGAATCCGGGCCCAAAAACAACACCTGGGTTTACTACCACTACGGGCAAGCCCTCCAGTGAGCCCCTCCAAACCTCCAACTCGGCATCATGCTTGGTAAGGCCGTAAACGGAAACGTTGGTGTCTGTCCATTCATTGTTTTCAGTGGATATCTTCCCTTTTGTTCCTTTTCCTATTGCTGCTATTGAGCTTACATAGCATAATTTTTTCACTTTGTGTGCCACACATAGATTGACTATGTTGGCAGTACCTTCGGTATTGGATTTTATTAAATCATCCAACTGTCTTGGGTCAAAAGAGATCAAAGCCGCACTATGGTAGACGTAATGGACCCCTTTGAACGCCTCTGCCAAGGAAGCAACGTCGGTGATATCAGCCTGTACCCAAGAAATTTTTTCGAGGAGTTGGGAAGGCGTTTCGGTGTAGTATCCAAAGACTTTGGCAACCTTATCAAGGGATTTTTTACTTCGGTAGATGGCCCTGATGTTATGGCCACTCTTGGCCAGTTGAAACAACAAATGGGAACCAATCAATCCAGTACCTCCGGTAACCAAAATCATTTCGTAAAAATACCTATTTGCTTTGGATTTATTCAGGGAAGTAAGATCTTCATTTTATATTTGCAGCTATTCTAAGTGAAAGTAATGGAAAAGAACTTTGTGCAGGAATTGCAATGGCGTGGTATGGTACATGATATCATGCCTGGGGCAGAGGAACACCTTATGGAAAAAATGCAGGCTGCTTATTTGGGCATAGACCCAACAGCGGACTCGTTACATATTGGCCATTTGGTAGGTGTAATGATGTTGCGCCATTTTCAATTGGCTGGTCATAAGCCTTTTGCCTTGGTGGGCGGTGCCACGGGAATGATCGGGGACCCATCCGGCAAATCCGCGGAAAGGAATCTTTTGGACGAGGCGACATTACGGCACAACGAGGAGGCACTTAAAGCACAGCTGGAACGTTTCCTGGATTTTGAAAGCGATAAGCCCAATGCGGCCGTTTTGGTAAACAATTACGATTGGATGAAGAACTTTTCATTCTTGGATTTCATCCGGGATGTAGGGAAACATATCACCGTAAACTATATGATGGCCAAGGATTCGGTGAAGAAACGACTTTCCTCAGATGCCAAGGAGGGTATGTCCTTTACGGAGTTCACCTATCAGTTGGTCCAAGGTTATGATTTTCTTTACCTCTATCAAAACCATAATTGTACCCTTCAGATGGGAGGCAGCGACCAGTGGGGGAACATTACCACCGGAACGGAGCTGATCAGACGAATTGGAGGTGGAAAAGGTTTTGCATTGACCTGCCCGTTGATTACCAAGGCCGACGGCACCAAATTTGGAAAGACCGAAGGGGGTAATGTTTGGCTGGATGCCAACAGA
>JBCCUY010000351.1:0-3558 GCA_039196145.1 Bacteroidota bacterium | reverse complement strand
TTTTTTTTAGAATCCAAAGTTTATCGACACACCAATCTGTCTTGTGGTCGGCAAAGGAAAAGCTGCAGTACCTTCTGCTGTATTTTCCGTACTTGCAAGCAGGTCTGGGTCAAAATTTTCTGCTTTATTGGAAATAAAGAAAAGATTTCTGCCCACCAAGGATACACTGGCTGACGATATAAAGGTCTTTGAAAGCAAACTCTGTGGTACCGTATAACCGATAACCAATTCTCTAAGGCGAACGTTGGACAGGTCAGTAACAAAAGCTTCACCAACCGGGGTGTTTCGACCACCTACCCGATTCCAAAATTCTTCAGCGTTAACGGCTATGTTATTCGCCGCACCGCTGGATTGCACAACAGCAGTCTCGCCTGCGAAGAAATTTTCACCAAAAATCAACCCGCCTTCACGGCCCTGGAGAGTAGACTCCAAAACTCCATCTCGAGCCAAGATGGCATCGGTAAAGTTGGTTGCCGTACCTCCTTGACGAATATCTATTAGAGCACTGAAATTAAAGTTCTTATAGCGGAACGAATTTCGAATACCACCCAACCAATCTGGGTTGAAATTCGCAACCAATACTTCATCCCTTCCAGGAGTAATCAATGGAAGTCCCAAATCATCTATGAGTACCCTGCCCTGATCGTCACGTTGGAAACCTCTGGAATAAATATCACCAAATTCACCTCCAACTTCCAAGACATAATCACGAATAAAGTCGCTACTTTCCGTTAAGCGATCAAAACCTTCTGCAATTTCCAGTACCTCACTCTTAAAAGTACCAAAGTTTACATCCAAATCCCAGGTAAAGTCTGGATTGTCTATGATGGTTGCACCAAGAATGACTTCAACACCAGTATTTTGGATATCCGCACCATTTTGGAAGCGACTGGCGATACCAGATGCCACCGGAGTGGGCGTTGCAAAGATTTGATCAAAAGTATTGGTCTTAAACCAAGTAAAATCGAGTCGTAAACGATTCTCCAACCAGCGGGAATCAAAACCTAACTCCAAAGATCTTGTGGTCTCAGGACGCAAATCTGGATTAGGCAACTCTGGATCCAATTCTGCTGTACCAAAAATGATATTCGCTCTTCTAGACAATTGGAACGCGTCTGTATCGTTACCCACTTCTGCCCAGTTGCTTCTTAACTTCAAGAAGCTCAAAGGCCCAAAGTCTGTATCTATCAAGTCTGTAATAACAGCTGTTAAACCTACCGATGGGTAGAAGTAAGAGCGGTTATCCTCAGGAAGAGTGGAACTCCAGTCATTTCTAGCTGTAACATTCAAGAATATGGCGTTCTTATAAGAGAATTCTCCAAAACCATATACAGATTGCTGTTCAAACTTCTCAAATTCTTCTCGTGCCACCGGATTTTGCGTATTACTGAGCGCAAAGAAATTCTCAATGGTAAAATTGGTTCCTTCCCCCCATAGTCTATCTCTCTGAAAGACCCTAAGGTTGGCACCTGCATTTAAATCTATTTTGAAATCATCGGTAATCTGTTTATTGTAATTGATCAGAACATCACTGTTCCAGTCCGATAACGCTTGCTGTTCATTTCGGTAGCTACCAAATTGAGCCACAGTGTAAGTATCATTTGAACGCAAAATCTCTGACCTATAGCTATCTCTATCAATTGCGGAACGACCCATGATGTAAAGGTCATCCGTGATTTGATATTTCAGTGACAATAGCCCAAGAACACGTTCTTGTACCCTAGGACGCAAGACGTTATTAATGGTCCAGTAAGGGTTACCTCCACCGTTAAACTGCGGAAGGAAGTAGTGTTGACGGACCTTACCTTCCGGATTCACAAAACTGAAGGCCTCAAAATCCTCAGTTCGTATGTTTCTCGGAGTTTTGTACAAGTACCGTACAGGATTGTCAAAACCTTCACCGGTCGCCAATTGATTGGAAAAGTCATCTCGGATATAGTTCAATTTCACATCGGCTGTTAATTTGTCCGATATTTTAGTATTGATTCGTGTGGATAAACTGTGACGGTTCAAGTCATTGCCAGGAACTATACCACCAGCGTCCGTAAATGTATATCCAAGAAACACATTTGATTTTTCGCTATTGATATTGACCCCTATGTTGGTGGCCAAATTATGTCCAACTTGGAAAAAATCATCTACGTTGTCCGGTTGCGCCTCATAGGCATAGGTTTGCCCAAATAAGGGATATTCGGGGTTGTTGGACCAGTGTGGTACTTGGCTTCCATCGAAACGAGGCCCCCAAGACGTTGTCGCTTGCGCACCGTAAGTTCCCCCGGCTCCCTGACCGTATTCGTTCTGCAATTCCAACAAATTAATAGCGCTAGAGAAGGTGGCCACAAATCCAACTGAGGTGGAAACTCCTTCCGGGGCTCCCTTACCGGATTTTGTGGTAATTACTATCGCACCGTTGGCAGCCCTACTTCCGTAAAGTGCTGCTGCATTAGCTCCTCGAAGTACCGAGATTTCTTGTATATCGTCTGGGCTAATGTTGTTGATATCACCATTTAAGAGAATACCATCCACCACATATAGCGGTTGGCTACTTCCGTTAATGGACCGGTTACCCCTTAAGAGTACTTTGGTCGGCGCACCTACACCAGATGCGGACTGTGTCACGGACAAACCGGCCACTTTACCGCTCAAACCTTCTAGAACGTTTACCGGGCGTGCCTGCGTAAGCTCTTCTGTTCTTACCTGTTGGTTGGCATAGGAAAGGGATTTTTCCGAACGCTCAAGGCCCAAGGCCGTAACCACAACCTCATCCAGCTGGCTGGCATCTTCCTGCATAATGATGTTAATCGTATTGGAAGCACCTACAGAAACACTTTGTGACAGCATCCCCAGGTAGGAAAATACAAGAACGCTTCCTTCGGAAACACTAATGGTATAGTTTCCATCGAAATCGGTCTGTGTTCCATTGGTTGTTCCTTGTTCCAAAATACTAACTCCGGGCAATGGACCACCATCCGAAGCTGCTGTAACCGTACCGGTAACCGTTTTTTGCACAGCTTCTTTTTCGACAATTTCCGGGTCTTCCTTAGTCAGTCTGGGAGTAACTGCGATTGTGCTGTTAATCCTTTTAAAATTTAGAGCAGCTTCTTTGCTGATCTGTTCCAATAAACTGTATACGGAATGTGTGCCCAGTTCAATGGAAAATCTTGTTTTTCTGTCAACGTCCCGTTCATCATAATTAAATTTGAACAAGGACTGGTTCTCGATTTCATCGAAGACATCAAGTACTTTAACTTGTCGCGAGTTATCCCACTCCAAGTAGATGTCCTTCATGCTTTGGGTGTACCCCTCATTTGCCATTGCAAAATAGCAGAAAACTAGTTGCAAAATAAACATCCGAGAGAGCATGGCGATTGTTTTAGATAGTTTAAATTTCATACTTTTACGTCGGTTTAGTTGATATACTTTAATTGAACTTTTGATGATAAGTTTGTTTCCATTGAAAGTGCCATTTTCTTTGGAGCAAACTTATTTTTTTACGGATAGTTTTTAATTTTCATATGTTTAGTTTAAGTGTTAGCATCGCTTTTATTCAAAGGTTAT
>JBCCUY010000350.1:0-3583 GCA_039196145.1 Bacteroidota bacterium | reverse complement strand
CCCGCAAAGATGGATAGGCTATCCAGATGTTCCATAATATAGGAAACCGCCCCGTCAAAATTACTATCCGTCGCCTGCTTGGACATGCAAATAGGACTCTTGTATCCCATTTCTGCAGCTCGATCATTTTCTTTTTCCATATAAGCTCCACGAACCACTTTCAGTCCAATTTTAAAACCTTCTTTTTTGGCCGTCTCATGAATCTGTTTCAGATAGTCCATACGGTCCCAACGATACATCTGAAGCGTATTGAAGATCACCGTATTTTTCCGGTTGTATTGCCTCATCATCTGTAAACAAAGGTCGTCCGCAGCGTCCTGCATCCAACTTTCTTCCGCATCTATGAGCAAATGTACATCCAGGTCGTGGGCTTTTTTACATACCTGATGATACCGATCATGAACTCGATGCCATTCCTTCTCTTCATCTGGATTGAGCTGCTCCCCTGCACTTACTTTTTGGTATAGCTCAAACCGTCCAAATCCGGTGGGTTTAAATACCGCAAATGGAATAGCCTCCTTCTCTTTTACAAAATCCAAAACTTCCAAGGTCTTCTGCAATGCGAAGTCAAATTGATCTTCCACCTCCTTACCCTCCACGGAGTAATCCAAAATTGAATGCACCCCTTTACTGTGCATTTTATCAATAATTGGAATACAATCTTCTTCATTTACCCCGCCACAGAAATGGTCGAAAACTGTAGCTCGTATCAACCCCTCTATAGGTAAATGGGCTTTCAGCGCAAAGTTGGTCACCGCGGTGCCAATCTTTACCAAGGGTTCATTCGCAATAAGCTTAAAGAGGAAGTACGCACGTTCCAGTTCCGAATCCGTTTTCAATTGAAATGCGATTGCGGTATTCTCAAAATTTGGGTGCATTATTATGAATCTATTAAAGATTCAAATATAAGTCCCAATTTTGGAACATTATCTATAAAATAAGTCTTTATTTAGCGGTGCAATTTGAATTTTATGGAGTCGATTAAATCGCAGTCACATGAAGTTTATTTGGAGGAACTGGCCGAGGCAACCTTGCGTCAATTTGTTGCCAAAAGCAACTACTCCAAGGTGTTTGTTTTGGTGGATGAAAACACTAAAAAATATTGCCTGCCCCTTTTGGTAAAAAAAATCGAGGGCCAGTTTGCCATTGACTCCATATTTGAGATCAAACCTGGAGAAGAGTACAAGCATATCCATACCTGTATGTTGGTTTGGCAGTGGTTATCAGACCAAGGTGGAGATCGAAAAAGTCTATTGATAAATTTAGGCGGTGGGGTGCTTACGGATTTGGGAGGTTTTGTGGCTTCCACTTTTAAGCGGGGCATCGATTTTATCAATATCCCCACTACCCTTTTGTCCATGGTTGATGCTTCCGTCGGCGGTAAAACTGGAGTTGACCTCGGTGCTTTGAAAAATCAAATAGGAGTTATCAGCCAGCCAGAAATGGTGTTGGTTCTTCCGGAATTTTTATCGACCCTTGAGGAACGTCAATTGAGAAGCGGTTTTGCTGAAATGCTGAAACATGGATTGATCAAGGACGAAACCTATTGGAAATCCCTTCGGGATTGCTCTGATTATGGAAGCACTACCACCATCAAAAAATCAATTGCCATCAAAAACGAGGTCGTAACACAAGACCCAACGGAACAGGGGCTGCGTAAAATTCTAAATTATGGTCATACGCTGGGGCATGCTATAGAGTCGTACTGCCTGGATACCCCAAACAAAAAAACCTTGCTCCATGGAGAGGCTATTGCCATAGGCATGATTCTGGAAGGGTATCTCTCCCATAAATTGCAAGGACTATCTGGCCTTTCCCTTCAGGAGATCAAGGACACCTTCCTCAATCATTTTGATCGGGCTGAATTTAACAAGCAAGACATAGACTGCATCATCGACCTCTTAAAATATGATAAGAAGAATTCCCATGGGGATGTGAATTTTGTACTGCTTCAATCCATGGGAAAGGCGGTGACCGACATTAAGGTTCCCGAAGATCTTTTTTATGAAGCTTTTGCTTACTACAAAGAATGACAACTACGTATACTAAAAGTTGCCGTTTACAACTCTTTGCATTTATCAGTACCAAAAATTTATAGCTTAGGATAGGAAACCATAAACCTATCCACTATGAAGCGCATATTGATTGATTACAAAAAACTGGACCGCGAGGTGGCGGCCGTTTTGATCGACTCCTATCCCTATGGTTATGGCGATGAGGACATTATCACCTTAAAAAAACCCAATGGCGAAATCATTGAGGCTGTGGAGGTACGCACGGATGATGCCATATATTTGGTGAAAATCAGTAAGAGTCTTTCCAATTTCATTTCCAACTTTGAGGAGAATATTGAAAAGGAGCTCGATAAAAATTCCAAGGCCAAAGCTGTATTGGATGCCAGTGAAGAGGGAATATCTCCAGACTTGGACTCCGATCAGGAACAAGAAATGGACAGCCTATAATCAAAAACTACTTTAACCCAAGTACCGTTCCCGGACAATCTTAAGGTGATGTGCCTGATGTCCGCAAATCACAAAACCAAGTGCCCGAACACTCATTTCGGAACCACTGGCAATGCCTATTCTTTGGAGGGTTTCATTGGAAAAGGAACGAAACAGTGCAATACTGGCATTTCTTACAGTTCGGTACTCTTCGGCGATTTCACGCTTGGATCGTTGATTCGCATTTGACTCCGGCACATAATCATCCTGCTCAAAACCAGGTAAAGGCGTTTTATCGTTTCTTCCAAAACGAAAGCCCCTGTATTGAAACACCCTTTCTGCATCAATAATGTGCATTAGTACTTCTGCCAAGCTCCATTTCCCTTCGGCATAGGAAAAAGCGAGTTTTTCCGAAGGAATGTCATTCAAAAAAGAAATGAACAGATCCCTGCCATCCACCAATTGGTCCATGAGCAAGACCTCGCCTCCCAAAGCTTTAATATAAGGATGGTAATAGGAATTGTATTCCGAAGACCTCAGTTCAGAACTCAACATAACCTAAAAATTTTATTTAGCTATAGCTCGTTGAATATCGTATGCATCAATCGCTTTTTGTCATTGATGCTCTCTTCCAAGGAAATCATGGTTTCGGTTCTGCTGATGCCGTCGATATCATCAATTTTAAAAATGATATTTTTGGCGTGTGTTGTATCCCTGGCCCTGATCTTACAAAAAATATTGAACTTACCGGTAGTGATATGAGCAACTGTGACGTAGGGTATTTGATTAAGTCGTTCCAAAACAAATTTGGTCTGATGAGTCTTTTCCAAAAAGATACCTACATAGGCAATAAACGAATAGCCCAATTTAACGTAGTCCAATGTCAAGGAAGATCCTTTTATAATTCCGGATTCTTCCATTTTCTTGACCCTAACGTGTACGGTACCAGCAGATATTAAAAGCTTTTTAGCGATGTCCGTAAACGGTGTACGCGTATTATCAATTAGCATGTCCAATATCTGGTGATCTATCTCGTCCAATTTTACTTTGCTCATAGTGTGAATATTTTGATCAAAAGTAGTTAATTAAGAAATTATATGTAAAAAAAATGCTGTTTTTTTAAACAAAATGTAACAAAAGAT
>JBCCUY010000349.1:0-3588 GCA_039196145.1 Bacteroidota bacterium | reverse complement strand
TATTGATCAAGGAATCAGGTTTAATGGTCCGTTCCTTAAAAAGCTTAAAAATAGGTGGCCAATCCATACTGTGGTCACCATACCAATGGGTTCCGCCCGGATACTCATAGTAGGTGAAATCTGGATGAAATTTGCCTAGCTCTTCCCGCATTTCCCTTGCGATAAAAGTGGGTACCACATTGTCTTTTTCCCCGTGCAATACATAGATACCTTGTTGCAGGTAATTCCGTTTCAATTTTAGTGTTCTACTTGGGTTTCCAGCCCTAAGAATCATATGGTCGATGTCCGTAAGCTGTGGTTTTTTTTGCATTTCCTCCAACATTTTAGGAGTAATGCCCCACTGTTTCAGCTGTGCTTCACTGGCACTAAGGGCGCGCTTTACAAAACTGTCCCTATAACCCAACAGATCCGGGTAGCCAGCACAGGGTGCTATGGCGGCAAATTTATCGGGATAGGTGGCTCCAAGGTACCATGTGCCGTGTCCCCCCATGGAATGTCCGGTGAGATAGATTTTTTGTGGATTTGGTTGATAAATCCTCTTTCCTTCTGCCAGAACTTCCAAGGCATCCAAACGTCCCCAATCTTCCCAGGCAAAACCAAAAGGCCTTCGGTTTGTAGGGGCTACAACATGTCCCCAATCTTTTGGTTTATAGGCATTGGCTTGGTTAACAGCTTCTACAGACGCCCCGTGTACGGAAAGAAATAAGGCACCTTGCTCCAAATCCTGATTGGACGAGGGCGCGACACTAAAGTACTGGACACTGTTATCCATTTGACTTATAAATGTTCTTTTGTGTTTGTGGGATTTAGACTTGATAGCTATTGCTACTTCTTGGGTGTCCAGAATGGCATTCTGGTTATTTTGTAGATGGAGTTTAAGTTTGGATTCTTGAGGCTCGATCCCATCTTCAACCTCAGGAATGCCAAAACCCACTTTTCTAACACTCATAGGAGGAATGGAAGGAATGTCTGTTTCCAAAGTTTTACCGAGGTGTTCAAGTTGTATGCTGTGGTTTCGGACCCAGTTCTCAGAGGCATTTACCACCCTAATTGCGCCTTTGTAATTGATTGGTTCCCCAATAAGAAGGTCGGGCAGGGTCATATCCCTTTGAGTAAACAATGTTTCACTTTTTGGTTTTATGAGACGTGCCCTAACTCGGGGAAACCGACCTGCTTTTAATACAAATACGTTGAGCCCTTTTTTTAGTTTAATGGGAATAAGACTATAGCCAAAATCATAGTAATCGCCTTCGTGCGGAAATCCATTAATCAGGACTTGTGTATGCCCTGATGCCTCAAAAAGGACTATTTCGTTGGTGTTGGATTGATAACTAAGGTAAACATAGGAACCACGGAGTGCAGAATTATTAAACGTGCTGGTGCTGTCTGCGCTGATTTTGGTCCAATACTGTGGGGTACCAGTATCGTCTATGGCTCCAGTCTCACCCTCGGAAACGGTTTTATGGGTCATTAGAAAATCCCTGAAAACCTTATCCGTTGGAAAGGACAAAGAATTTAGGGCACTTCTTTTGGACTTGAGGTATAAACCTTCCTTGAAAATATGGGTGACCTTGCCTTCTTGAACCTCATTGATTTTTTCCTTACCGAAGTATTCCACAATGTTACCTTGCCGCTTTTGTGCAGAAACGGAAAAACTAAGTGCCATAAGGGATAAAACCAGGATTGATTGATGAATATAACGTTGTTTCATGGGATATGGATTTAAGGGAAATTAGCCATTTGATAGCTGTGCGACAAAAAGAATAGACTACCCATTCCGCTTGGTCGACGGACAACAGCCCTATACCAATAAGCAGTTTGTCGAAGGGATTGGGATCCAGTTTTATTTTGAGGCTAAGGCCGGTTGTTTGGAATGAATTTAGTGGCTTGGCAACGTTGATAGACGACTAAGTATATAGATAACAGCGTTTCACAACAAAAACTCGCTCCAACAGGGCGAGTTTTTTAGTTTTGGGAAAAACCTCACATGATGAAGAAAATAATTCTTTTGCTAGCGTTATGCAGTTTTTCCTTTGGAATGGCACAGTCCAACCTAAACGATATTTTGGCCGCTGGTCTTAACGACGCGGAACGTTTTACCACGGATTGGATAGCTCCGGTAACCGAGGCGGGGATATATAGTATCTCCAATGGATGGTATAATTCGGCTGATGCCAAACCTCTAGGGGGATTCGAAATTTCAATTATTGGTAACCTTACCGGCTTTAAAAACAAGGATGATAAAAAGTCCTTCACCTTGAATACCGCAGACTACGAAAACCTGACCTTTACCGATGGCAGTACCTCAAAAGAGGTTGCCACCGCCCTTGGTGATATTGAAGGTGTGAGCGTGGCAATTAATGCTTTGGTAGAGGGGCAACCGGTGAGCACAGAGTTTGAGCTTCCTTCGGGTCTTTCCTCAGAAGATTTCAATTTTATACCGTCTGGATATATTCAAGCGAGTGTTGGACTTATAAAGGGAACCGAGGTTAAGGCACGTTTCCTACCGAAGATAAATACAGATGATGTTAAAATAGGATTGTATGGTTTTGGCGTTCAGCATGATTTTACAAAGCATTTACCAGCTGATAAGTTGCTTCCAGTGGCTATTTCTGCGGTAATTGGATACACCAACCTGTCAGGAGAGTATGATTTTTCCACTACAGATGTGATTTCTGGGGAAAATCAACGCATTGATGCCAAATTTAGTTCTTGGAATTTTAGCGCAGTGGTATCCACTAGATTGCCTGTTATTAATTTCTATGGAGGATTGAACTACATCACTGGAAAAGCGGATACTGACATTTTAGGTACCTACGAAATTGAAACGGTGGCCCAACCTATCGTTTATACCGATCCTTTTAGTATAAGCAACAAAGTGAGCGGTGTTTCCGGAAATATAGGAACCAAGCTTAAATTGGGCTTCTTCCGACTTAATGCCGATTACAATATTGCGGAATTCAGCACTTTTACATTCGGAATCAACTTCGGATTTAGATAGCAACTAATCAACCGTAGGTTTTATAGTTAGAAAAACCACATATATATATTTGGAAGGGGTGTAGTGTCTTGCTGCACCCTTTCCTTTTAAGATATGATTGACGGCGCCTGCCATTTCCCAGGCATTTACCTCTTCACCAAGCCATTGGTCCACAGTAAGTTTATCACAACTGTTTTCCATGCCATAGGCCTTCACCTTGTGATACTCGGTTGCAAAACTGGAATCATCTCCACCATTTTCCCAAGCCCAATGCCAGATTTTCTTTGTGGCGTCAAAATGACCTACGGGAATAAAGTCAATTTCCAATACCGTAAAACCATTTTTTCTTTTTTGGACTTTCAGCACATTCTTCTCAAAATCATATGCCCTGGTATAGTCAGCGTCCGACCCATTCAAATAGCTTTCCATAAAATCTTCCTGGTCCGCGACCATTTCATCCATGGCTGATTTAAAGAAGGTCTTACAATCTAAGTCCGAAGTGGCCAAAGCTTCAATTGGCGACGTCTCGGTGGTTTGGAAAGCGAGGAAAGCCATTAAAGCAACCCCGCAATGTATAAGAGCTTTCATGTTAGTTTTTTAGTGGGGGG
>JBCCUY010000348.1:0-3605 GCA_039196145.1 Bacteroidota bacterium | reverse complement strand
TAATAAATAGATAAAAATGTAATTTGAATCGTAATAGTAGATTCTTATAGTTTTAACTACAAGCTATTTTGACCTCTTTGAGAATAACGGAAATTAGGGTTTATTAGGTCTTTTAAGATATTTGTTCACTTCCGCAAAGGGTAGAACCATAGTTTTTGGTCCATCCGCATAAGATGCTATTTCATATTGATTATAGATCATTTGAATCCCTTCTTCAGCGTACCCCAGATTCTCAGCCAACTGAAAAGTATCCCCTTCGAACATAAACCCCGTAGCATTGATATTGTCATCTTGCGGGATGTCCTCCTGAATCCTGAATTTGGTTTCGGCAAAATTTCGAAACCCTTCCTCATCATCAAAAAGTTCCCAGTTTTCAATTTCCTTGCCATTAATCTTGTCAAAATTCAACAATCTTGTTGAGCTGTATCCATGCGCCCCGCCGGTAAACGTATAAGCGTTTAAAATTATGGTCAACATATCATTGTCTTCATAGACCACCTCCGCATCAATTTTCGCTTCCCAACCTACAGTTTCATCCGGGAACTTTTCTTTCAGTTCCTGGTAGCTCCGGTGAAAGGAGCTTACGGCCTTGTTTAAGTTGTCAATGGTCTCCTCTTCATCAAAGGAAAGGATGGCAATGACTTCTTCTTCCAAAGCTGTATTGATTGCGTTGGCCAAAGCGGTTTCATCAAGGGCCTGGATTAGATTAATTTCAATCTTGGGACAGTCTGAACAATCCGATCCTTTAAGTTGGGACGGTTCAAAAGTAAGTTTGTCGCTATTTTCGCAACCAAGGGACAGCATAAGAATTAAAAGTAGGAAAGCGGACTTTTTCATGTGAGGTACTTTTAGGGTTCTCAAAAATAAGACTTCATTGATTACTCCAAAAGATAACAATACATTTGTACGCAGATCAAAACAAGATGAGCAAGAAAGATTTACGATTTAACAGTAAGACCATTCACGGAGGTCAACATCCCGATAAGGCCTATGGCGCGGTGATGCCACCCATTTACCAAACGAGCACCTACGCCCAATCCACTCCTGGCGGACACATGGGATATGAATATTCCCGAAGTGCCAATCCAACGCGGACCGCTTTGGAAAATGCCCTGGCGAGCATTGAAAATGGAAACTATGGACTCGCTTTTGCAAGTGGGCTTTCGGCCATGGATGCCGTAATAAAATTGCTTAATCCAGGGGACGAGGTAGTGTCTACCAATGACCTTTATGGTGGCAGTTATAGATTGTTCAAACAGGTTTTTGAAAAGTATGGTATTACATTTCACTTTATAGGGATGCAGGATGCTGCTACCATAGAAAGCCATATTAACGAAAAGACCAAGCTCATTTGGGTGGAGACCCCAACCAATCCCATGATGAACGTTATCGACATTAAGGCCGTATCCGCCCTGGCAAAAAAACACCAATTGTTATTGGCAGTGGATAATACCTTTGCAACACCTTATTTGCAAAGACCCCTGGATTTGGGAGCAGATATCGTGATGCACTCCGCCACCAAATATTTGGGAGGCCATAGCGATGTAGTTGTAGGTGCCCTAGTGGTCAAGGATAAAGAATTGGCCGACCAACTTTACTTCATACAAAATGCAAGCGGAGCGGTCTGTGGACCAATGGACAGTTTTTTGACCCTTCGTGGTATTAAGACCCTTCATGTGCGGATGCAGCGTCATTGCGAAAACGGGCAGGCCATCGCCCAATACCTATCAAAGCATCCAAAAATTGAAAAAGTATATTGGCCAGGGTTCGAAGACCATCCCAACCATGAAGTGGCCAAAGACCAGATGGATGGTTTTGGAGGCATGATCTCATTCATTACCAAAGGCAGTAGTTATGACGATGCCATCAAGATTGTGGAGAAACTTCAAGTATTCACTTTGGCAGAATCCTTGGGTGGGGTCGAGAGTTTGGCAGGCCATCCTGCAAGCATGACCCATGCCAGTATTCCCAAGACTGAGCGGGAAAAAAGTGGTGTGGTGGATGCATTAATTCGGCTTAGTGTAGGCATAGAGGATGTTGACGACTTGATTGCAGATTTGGAACAGGCCATAGGATAGCACTTTTTGAAAAATTTTTAAAAAAGGGGTATTTAAATTATGCAAATAGTATAATTTTGCCGTCTAATTCCTAATTTGTTAAAATTCCCTTAGAATCAAGTCAGGGGAACCTAAACCAGTAATCCGTTTTATGGAAGCAAAAATCAAAGCATTTATGGATGAGGTGAAGTCCCGAAATGGGCATGAACCTGAATTCATCCAAGCGGTACAGGAGGTAGCGGAAACCGTAATACCTTATATTGTAAAACATGATATTTACCACGGGAAGAACATTCTCTTAAGAATGGTTGAGCCAGAGCGTTTAATTTCCTTCCGGGTGGCCTGGGTTGATGATGATGGAGAGATCCATGTAAATAGAGGATATAGAATCCAGATGAATTCGGCCATTGGGCCTTATAAGGGTGGACTTCGTTTCCATCCTACGGTGAATGCCAGTGTGTTGAAGTTTTTGGCCTTTGAGCAGGTTTTTAAAAACAGTTTGACCACCTTGCCAATGGGTGGTGGTAAAGGAGGTTCCGATTTTGATCCAAAAGGAAAATCTGATGATGAGGTCATGCGTTTTTGCCATGCTTTTATGTTGGAATTGAACCGTCATATCGGGCCTAACACTGATGTCCCTGCAGGAGATATAGGTGTTGGTGCCAGGGAAATCGGATTTCTATTTGGGATGTACAAGAAGATTCGAAACGAATTTACCGGTGTGTTGACTGGAAAAGGTCGTTCTTGGGGTGGATCTTTGATTCGCCCAGAGGCTACGGGATATGGAACAGTTTACTTTGCCGATAGCATGCTGAAAACACAAGGCGAATCCTTTGAAGGCAAAAAGGTTGTGATTTCAGGATCCGGAAACGTGGCCCAATATGCAGCTGAGAAAGTTATGCATTTGGGAGGCACTGTGCTTACACTTTCCGATTCAGGGGGATACATTTTTGACAAGGATGGGATTGACGAGGACAAGCTGGCCTTTGTCATGGACCTAAAAAATAATAGAAGGGGCAGGATTTCAGAATACGCCGAAAAATATTCTTCTGCGGAATACCATAAGGGAAAAACACCTTGGGAAGTACCTTGTGACGTGGCCCTCCCTTGTGCTACCCAAAATGAACTTAATGGGGATGATGCCGCCACCTTGATCAAGAATGGTTGTGCGGCAGTGGCCGAAGGAGCTAATATGCCTTCCACGCCAGAAGCTATCCACGCCTTCCACGATGCCAAGATATTGTTCGCGCCCGGAAAGGCCTCCAATGCGGGTGGTGTTGCCACCTCAGGCTTGGAAATGTCCCAAAACTCCTTGAGAATAAGTTGGACCCGTGAAGAGGTAGACGAAAGATTAAAGGGGATCATGGGAGATATCCATGACTCCTGTATTGAATTTGGTAAGGAGGAAAACGGCTATTGCAATTACGTTAAGGGAGCAAATATTGCCGGTTTTGTTAAGGTAGCGGATGCTATGTTGGCTCAGGGAGTGATTTAAACCTCTTTATTCAAGTATAGAACTAAAGTGGGCGATTGATCAATCGCCCACTT
>JBCCUY010000347.1:0-3610 GCA_039196145.1 Bacteroidota bacterium | reverse complement strand
ATGTTATTCTGTTGGGCAGGGGAAAGCTCATCGTCAAAAATAACGGAGCCGATTTCGTTTTCCTTTACGTAGTGCTGAACCTCTTCCATCTTCCCGCTACCAATATAGGTCTTGGGATTGGGCACTTCCACCCTTTGGGTGAATCGTTTGGTCACCTCTCCGCCGGCCGTATAGGTAAGGAATTCAAGTTCGTCCAAATATTCCTTCACCTTGTGTTCGTCCTGGTCGCGGTTTACCACCCCAATGAGGACCGCCTTTTCGTAGTCTATAGACTTCTTCTCTAGCATCAAATCAAATAAAGTGCAAATCTAATCAATGTTTTGGAAGGTGTTTTTTGTACTTTGTGTTTTTCAATTTAGTATTGCCGTAAATACCAATGTCTTGAGAAACCAGGAAGATCAGTTCACTATTGCCTTTTATAATCTAGAGAATTTTTTTGATGCCCGGGACGACCCACATACTTTGGATGACGACTTTACCCCTGCGGGAAGAAAAAAGTGGAGCTCTTCCAGATTTCGGAAAAAGGCCAAGAAATTGGCACGAACTATTTCATTGATCGGTCAGGATCACAGTACCATTCCCCCAGTTTTGGTCGGGGTGGCCGAAGTAGAGAACAAAAGGGCACTGAACAAAGTACTGGAGGGCAAGGCGCTAAGCGATTGGGATTATGATTATGTGCATTTTAATTCCCCGGATGAGCGGGGCATTGATACCGCTCTGTTTTATTTGAAATCCCATTTTACGGTTTTGAATGCTGAAATTCTTCCCTTGCTAATCTCGGATGAAGATGGGGATAGGGATTTTACACGGGATATATTATATGTACATGGGCGATTGCACCAAGAGGAACTGCATGTATTTGTGAACCACTGGCCTTCCAGAAGAGCAGGCTCTGATGAGACCGAATACAAGCGCATCAAGGCGGCAGAAACTGTTCTTGGGAAATTGGCAAGGCTGGAAGGAGAACAACATAATATCATTATTATGGGGGATTTTAATGATGACCCCAACTCGCAAAGTATTCAAACCCTAATGGATTCGGGCCAATTTATTAACCCTATGCAGCAATTGTTGTCCCCGTCATCGGGCAGTGCCAATTACAAGGGGGAATGGAGCTTGTTCGACCAAATCATCGTTTCCCATGGTTTTCTGAATTATGAGAAAGGAACCCACAGCTTTAAAAAGGCCAAGATTTTTGCCCCAAAGTTTTTGAAGGAATGGAACGGCAAGTACAAGGGGAATCCATTCCGGACTTTTGTAGGGAAAAAGTACTTGGGAGGGTACAGTGATCATTTTCCGGTTTACATAGTGGTGAAGGAAAACTAACAAAATTTAAAAGAAAGAAAAATACTACACCACAACTATTTAAACTTTCACAACAGCTCGTCTTCGATCAACGTGTAATTCATCGAAATAAAAGGGTTTTTTATCGATGAAACTATCATCAAATCTATTTTTGTAGTCCAAATCTTACTTAACCAATATTATGGACTGCAAAAAACCTACTTGGGCAACAGGCATTTTTTCATCCCTGATTTTTTTTCTTCTTTCCTTGTTTTTCGGTTATGGTCAATCCAATGACCAAAGAGAAATTATACGTTCCTCCAATAATCAACAAAGGCTGGCCCAGTTGATGTCCGAGTTTGCCTCTGAGCAGCAAACCAAAGAAAGCAAAATTAGGGAGTTCCAATCCAAGGGTTGGAGAAGTTTGGAAAAGTTTAGGGATGGGACGGTTGTGGCCCTTAAAGATGTTGGCCCCGATGGAACACCACTCTTTTATACCACTTTGAACGATCCTACCCGACAAACTTCAAGAGCCCATACCCTTTATTCTAATGGATTGTTGGATTTGGGACTTGACGGAACGGGAATGTCCGTTGGAGTTTGGGATGCTGGTGTGGCTTTGGCCTCGCATCAAGAATTTAATGGCAGGGCAACTGACAATGA
Source organism: Bacteroidota bacterium (assembly GCA_039196145.1). Taxonomy (GTDB): domain Bacteria; phylum Bacteroidota; class Bacteroidia; order Flavobacteriales; family Flavobacteriaceae; genus Flagellimonas. The sequence continues at coordinate 1,663 of JBCCUY010000347.1, read as the reverse complement.
TGGTTCCGCAGAAGTAGGTCCGCATGCCACGATGGTTACAGGGCACTTGATTTCCCAGGGCATAAAACCCAATGCCAAAGGAGTTGCCTATGGGGCGGTAGCCCTGACCCATAACTGGACACGGGACAAGATAGAGGCAACCGAAGCTGCTGCCAATGGACTTTTGTTGAGCAATCACTCATATGGAATAAAATCGGATCGCGTCCCGGATTGGTATTTTGGAGCTTACATCAAAGTATCGCAGGATTGGGACAAAATCATGTATAGCGCACCCTATTATCTTATGGTGACCGCAGCAGGAAACTCCCAGAGATCTTTGGACAATGAAACCCCCATATACGGGACCAATGTAGATGGCTTTGATTTGTTGTTGGGATTTACTACCTCTAAAAACGGGCTTACGGTTGCCGGCGCGAATACCAAAATAGGTGGTAACGGAGAACTACAACAAGCACAAGTGGCCAGCTATAGCAGTCTAGGTCCGGTTGATGATGGAAGAATAAAACCTGACCTGGCCGGAGATGGTTCCTCCATTTTATCCACCTCCTCTGAGACCAACACTAGCTATGATGCTTCGGTAGGGACCTCCTTGGCCGCTCCGGGAGTTACGGGCGCATTGTTATTGCTTCAGCAATATCACGAAGAACTTTTTGGAACGTATATGAAAGCTGCGACCCTAAAAGGATTGGCCTTGCATACGGCTGATGATGTGGACGCACCCGGTCCAGATTATAAGATGGGATGGGGCGTGATGAACGCCAAGGCTGCAGCGGAATTACTTCAGGATAAGGAATACTCGAGCCTTGTTCAAGAGGAGCGTCTGGAACAAGGCAACACCTTTTCCCTTACGTTGAAAGCAAGAAAAAATGAAACCCTTACAGCCTCCCTTTCTTGGACCGATCCAGAAGGGGAGTATATCAACAGGGGAGAGATGAACAACCAAACGACAGCGTTGATCAATGATTTGGACATTCGTATTACGAAGGATGGAGAAACCTATTTTCCTTGGAAACTAAATCCATCGCGAGCCGGTGATGCCGCCATCAAAGGGGATAACCTGGTAGATCCATACGAACGGATTCAGATTGAAAATGCGGAGGGGGAGTATACCATCACTATTTCACATAAAGGCGGCCTAAGAGATGGATTTCAGGACTTTTCACTGCTGGTTTCCGGAGCACAGGTTTCTGCCTGTAGTACTGATATACCTGAAGGATTGGATTTGCTTTCCTCTAACGAAGAGGGGGTAAGTCTTTTTTGGAATCATACTGATGATACTTTGTACGAACTGCAGTACCGCGCGTTTAATGAAGCTGAGTGGCAATCCAACATGCTTTGGGAAAGTCAAGCAGAGCTTTCCAACTTGGCCGTTGGACAAATCTATGAGGCCCGTCTACGATCTATTTGTACCGAGAGTGCAGTATCTGAGTTTTCGGATGAGATTCAGTTTGAGTTCAAGGGAGAGGAAACGGAACTCATGGCTTATGAGACCTTAGATGTTGGGGAGGAGCTTCATCTAACAGTTTTTCCAAATCCGGCGGTGGAACGCATCACAGTGGATGCCAAACTTTCTGAATTTGCCCAATATTCCATTGTGACCACAGCAGGAAATATTATTAAAAAAGGTAAGGTGAGAGGGGCCATAGACGTTTCTTGCTTGGCT
>JBCCUY010000346.1:0-3611 GCA_039196145.1 Bacteroidota bacterium | reverse complement strand
TCAAGAATGTCTGCTGAAAGCAAAAGCCATGCGTTCTGTTTTGGAAGGAAGCTAAGGTTTATTGCTACTTTTGCCTCATGTTAAAAGACTTTAAGGACCACATCGATACTAACTTTCCTTTTTTAAAGGAGGGCCCCATTCTTCTAGCCTGCAGCGGTGGGTTGGACAGTGTGTCCTTGGCCTATTTGTGTAAGCAGTCGAACCTTGACATTACCTTGGCTCATTGCAATTTTAATCTTAGGGGGGCAGAAAGCGATGGAGATGAAGCGTTTGTAAGAAATTTGGCTTCTGACCTTCAAATGGAAATAGAAGTGAAGTCCTTTGATGTTGAGGCGTATATGAAAACCCATCCGGGATCCGTTCAGATGGCGGCCCGTGAGCTTCGCTACCGTTGGTTTACCCAACTCTTGGATTCCGGTAGATTTGGATACCTCTTGACGGCTCACCACGCAGATGATGCCCTGGAGACATTTTTGATCAATCTTTCCCGAGGAACCGGAATTGGTGGCTTATCTGGGATTCCGGCCCAAAATGGAAAAATCATAAGACCGCTGTTGCCATTTTCCAGAATCCATATCGGAAGTTATGCCCAAGTGGAGCGATTGGAATGGAGGGAAGATAGTAGCAATCTGGAAACCAAATACCTACGAAACAAAATCAGACATGAAGTGGTACCGAGGATGAAGGAGATGCATCCGGCATTTTTGGAAAACTTTATTAGAACACAGCAACACTTAAAAGATAGTGCGCGGTTGTTGGAGGGAATCGTGGATGAAATTCGAAATAGGCTTTTTGTTAAAGAAGGAGAACAGTATTCCATTGCCATAACAGAGTTGGAAAACTTAGAGCCCTTGGAAGGCTATTTATATACGCTTTTCAATACATATGGTTTTAGTGAATGGAACGACCTAAAAGGTTTGTTGTCTGCCCTTAGCGGAAAAGAAGTGCATTCCAAAACCCACCGTTTGGTCAAGGATAGGGAGCATTTGATTCTGACCAAAATACCAGATAAGAATGAGCACGAGGTGATCGTGATTCAAGATATGGAAAACTGGGCTGCGCCCATTCCCCTAAAATTTGAAACCGTAAAAACGCATCAAAAAACCGATGCCCACGTCATTTTTGTTGATAAGGAAAAGTTAAACTATCCGTTATTATTAAGGAAATGGCAAAAAGGCGACTATTTTTATCCCTTTGGGATGCGGGGAAAAAAGAAACTTTCCAAGTATTTTAAAGACGAGAAAATAGATGTCGTTTCCAAGGAAAATCAATGGCTTCTTTGTTCTGGGGATGATATAGTGTGGGTAGTGGGCAGAAGGCCGGACGAGCGATATAGGGTGGATGCTTCTACCCAAAACATTTTGAAAATTTCACTTCTTGTATGAGAAAGCTGTTAGTACTCCTATTTGGATTTTGGTTCGCAACAAACCTTCAAGCGCAAACTGATGCTGAGCCATCCATTTGGTCGCACCAGGTCAAAAAAATATCCGATACGGAATTTGAATTGGTTTTTAAGGGCCAGATCATGAAGGGCTGGCATGTTTATTCCCAGTATACTGCCGAAGGCGGTTCCTTACCAAGTGAGTTTACGTTTGAGGGCGCAGGCGAAGACTATGAGTTGGTGGGTAAAACAGAAGAAAGTGAAACCATAAAGGAGTATAGCGACATTTTTGAGGTGGAAGAGACCTTTTTCAAAGACCAGGCCATCTTTACTCAAAAAATAAAATTATTGAAACAGGATGTACGCCAAATCACCGTGAATCTGTTTTATCAAATATGTAAGGAGGTTTGTATTCCAAAGGACGAACTGTTTCAAGTTTCCTTGGATGGGGATTCATTTGTAGCTCAGGATAAACAAGTCGATGCCGAGAGCGTGACAAAGGCCGCAGCCCTTAAATTGGACTTGAAGAACAAACACCTCCTAAACCAAGGTGATTTGTCCGAAGCAAAAGAGAAATCAGGGCTATGGATGATTTTTGGACTTGGGTTTCTGGGTGGACTGATTGCCTTGCTAACTCCCTGCGTCTTTCCCATGATTCCGCTGACAGTCTCCTTTTTCACAAAACAATCGGGACAGAAGGCCAAGGGAATTACCAATGCGATTCTTTACGGATTTTTCATCGTGCTCATTTATTTTCTGTTGAGTCTGCCCTTTCATTTGTTTGATTCGATTGACTCACAGATTTTGAATACCATAGCAACCAATATCTGGTTGAACCTGCTCTTCTTTTTAATTTTTATCTTTTTTGCCTTTTCTTTTTTCGGTTATTATGAGCTTACATTGCCAAGCTCGTGGGCCAATAAAATGGATTCGGCTTCGACCAAAGTCGGTGGTTTCCTAGGTATTTTCTTTATGGCCCTTACCTTGGCCATTGTCTCATTTTCTTGCACCGGACCCATTTTGGGCGGTTTGTTGGGGAGTACCACTTTGGCAGAAGGAAATGTGGCCACCAATCTGTCAGCAGGGATGGTCGGATTCGGTTTGGCATTGGCCCTTCCATTTGCACTCTTTGCCCTGTTTCCCGCATGGCTAAATTCGTTGCCCAAATCAGGAGGATGGATGACAACTGTAAAGGTGGTCCTAGGTTTTTTGGAATTGGCTTTTGCGTTTAAGTTCCTGTCCAATGCAGATTTGGTGGGTAACTGGGGCATATTTAAGAGGGAAATCTTTTTGGGGATTTGGATTGTGCTGTTTGTGCTCTTGGCACTGTACCTTTTCGGTTTTTTCAGATTTCCGCATGATGGGTCAAAACAAAAGCTTTCCGTGGGTAGGCGATTTGTTGGGGTCTTAAGTGGTGCCTTTGCAGTATACCTTATTCTAGGGACTTTCAATTTCACCAACCTTAAAATATTGAGCGGATTTGCACCTCCAGATTTTTACAGTATCGCCAAATCGGAGAATGATTGTCCACTGGGCTTGGATTGTTTCAAGGATTTTGAAGAAGGGGTTGCGTACGCTCAAGAAAAGAACAAACCAATATTATTGGATTTTACGGGCTGGGCTTGTGTGAATTGTAGAAAAATGGAGGAGAACGTATGGAGCGATTCAAAGGTGTATCCGCTGATCAAGGATGAATACGTTCTGATATCGCTATATGTAGATGATAGAAAAGAGCTTCCCCAAGGGGAGCAATTTGATTTTCAGTATGAATCGGGGCGTATAAAGAACATCGCTACAATTGGTCAGAAATGGGGTACGTTTCAGACTATCAATTTTAATGCCGCTTCGCAACCCTATTACGTGTTGCTTTCTCCCAACTTGGAGGTTTTAAATGATGCGGTGCAGTATACAGATGTGGAGGAATACTCCAGTTGGCTAAGGTCTGGCCTGGAAAAGTACCAGCTTTCCATGAACAAATAGCATCCACTTACCGATTCATATTTTATGGGTAGGGGAAAATAGTTTACCTTAGAGTAACTATTTTAATTAACCAAAGCCCCAGTGAAAAAACTAAAGAAGGTACTTCTTGTACTTATCAGCCTGTTGCTTATTGTCTTAATTGGCGCATTCATAACTGTTCAAACCCTAAAACCAGATTATAGTGGAAATCAGAGCCTGAAAGGTCTTAAGGAGAAGGTGAGCGTCCATTTTGACGATTACGGCATTCCCC